>NZ_JBEXCS010000012.1:0-154330 GCF_040605395.1 Streptomyces sp. NPDC005648
CGGTCATCGCCCCCGCCCTCACCCGCCGCCTCCTAGACGAGTTCGCCCAGTACGTCCCCGCCCAGCGCGGCGACGCCCCCGAGGACCCGGCCCTCACCTCAGGAGGTGGACCGGGGCCGGGGCGTTTTCGGGCACTGGGGGAGTCTGCTCCACCTCCATGGTGTAGCGGGCTACACCATGGATTTGGGAGAGAGGTCTCTCGCGGAGTCGGGGGAGGAAACGAAACCCTGAACGTCGGCGACAGCTGTCCCGCTCCCCTCCCACCAGGGACGACGAGACACGGAGACGGCTGTCGGGTTCGATCCGAGATTGTGGAGGCCTCTTCCGCCATGGCAACCGTCCTCTATCACCTGGGCCGTGTGGCCTTCCGGTGGCGCTGGTTCGTCGCCCTGTTCTGGGTGGCGGTGCTCGCCGCCGTCGGCTTCGCCGCGGCGAAGGCACCCGCCGCGGCCGACGAGGGCTTCACGATGCCCGGCATCGAGTCCCAGAAGGCGTTCGACCTGCTGGAACAGCGCTTCCCCGGCAGCTCGGCCGACGGCGCGAGCGCCCGTATCGTGTTCGTCGCCCCGAGCGGTGAGCGGATCACCGCCGGCGAGAACAAGGCCGCGATCGAGAAGCTGGTCAGCACGGCCGGCGAGGACTCGCAGGTCGCCAGTGCCGTGAACCCGTTCCAGGCACAGGCCGTGAGCAAGGACGCCTCCACCGCGTACGCGACGGTGACCTTCAAGGAAAAGGCCGCCGACCTCACCGACGCCAGCAAGAAGCACCTGGAGTCGGCCATCGACACGGCCCGCAAGGCCGGACTGACCGTCGAGGTCGGCGGTGACGCGCTCGCCGCGAAGACCGCGGCGGGCGGCGCCTCGGAGGGCATCGGCATCGCCATCGCCGCCGTGGTGCTGGTGATCACCTTCGGTTCCCTGACGGCGGCCGGTCTGCCGCTGCTGACCGCGATCTTCGGCGTGGCCGTCAGCATGGTCGCCATCAAGGCGCTCTCCAGCACGTTCGGACTGTCGGACACCACCGGCACCCTCGCCACGATGCTCGGTCTGGCCTGTGGCATCGACTACGCCCTGTTCGTCGTCTCCCGGTACCGCGAGGAGCGTGCCAAGGGCCGGGACGCGCGCGAGGCGGCCGGTCACGCCGTCGGCACCGCCGGATCGTCGGTCGTGTTCGCGGGCCTGACCGTCGTCATCGCCCTGGCAGGCCTCTCGGTGGTCGGGATCCCCACACTGACGAAGATGGGCCTGGCCGCCGCGGGCGCGGTCGTCGGCGCCGTCCTCATCTGTCTGACCCTGGTCCCCGCCCTCCTTGGCTTCTGGCCGAACGTGGTGCAGTCGCGCAGCGAGCGCAGGTGGACCAAGCGGGCCCAGAAGAAGCGCCTCAAGCCCCACAACATGGGCAGCCGCTGGGCGAAGCTCGTGGTCCGTCATCCGCTTCCCGTCCTCCTGCTGGGCGTGGTGGGACTGGGCGCGCTGGCCTTGCCGGTGGCGAGCCTGGAGCTGGGCATGCCGGGCGACGAGGCCAAGCCGACCTCCACCACCGAACGGCGCGCCTACGACGATCTGGCCAAGGGCTTCGGCCCCGGTTTCAACGGTCCGCTGACCGTCGTCGTCGACGCCAAGGGGACCAAGGACCCCAAGGCCGCGGTGTCGACGATCTCGCAGGAGATCGGTGCGACCGACGGGGTCGTCTCCGTCTCGCCCGCCCGTTTCAACCAGGTCGGTGACACCGCGGTGTTCTCCGTCACCCCGTCCACCAGCCCCACCGACCAGAAGACCAAGGATCTCGTCACGACGATTCGCGACGAGCGGTCCGGTGTCGAGTCGAAGACCGACGGGGCGACCTTCGAGGTCACCGGAACGACCGCGCTGAACATCGACGTCGCCGGCAAGGTCCAGGCCGCCCTCGTGCCGTACCTGATCGTCGTGGTCGGTCTGGCGATCGTCCTGCTGCTCCTGGTGTTCCGCTCGCTGCTCGTCCCGGTGAAGGCGGCCGTCGGCTTCCTGCTCTCGGTCCTGGCGGCGCTCGGCACGGTCGTCCTGGTCTTCCAGCAGGGCCACGGCGCGGATCTGCTGGGTGTGGAGTCGACCGGTCCGATCATGAGCATGATGCCGATCTTCCTGGTGGGCATCGTGTTCGGCCTCGCCATGGACTACGAGGTGTTCCTGGTCTCCCGGATCAGGGAGTCGTACGTCCACGGGGACATCCCGGGTGGGGCGGTGGTCCGGGGCTTCAAGCCCAGCGCGCGGGTCGTCGTGGCGGCCGCCCTGATCATGATGGCGGTGTTCGCCGGCTTCATCGGGGCCGGCGAGTCGATGATCAAGATGATCGGTTTCGGTCTCGCCATCGCGGTCCTCTTCGACGCCTTCGTCGTCCGTATGGCGCTTGTCCCGGCGGTGCTGTCGCTCCTCGGCGACAAGGCCTGGTACCTGCCCCGCTGGCTGGACAAGGTGATGCCGAACATCGATGTCGAGGGCGAGAAGCTCAGCGAGAGGATGCCGGCTCCCGCTGGACCGGGCACGGCCGAGGGGGCGGACCCGGAGCACTCCGAAGCCGCCTCCCTCCGTTAGGCCCTGTCTGGAGTTTGGGCGTGCCCCGGCCCGGCCGATCCGACCGGAGGGCCGAGCGCCCGGATGATCCAGCCCCGGCGGCGAGGCGATTCGACTCGTCCGCCGGGCCCGGGGCGGGGTACAGGTCAGTCGACGTTGTTGAGGTAGGTGAGCACGGCGAGAACGCGACGGTGCCCGCTGTCGGTCGCCGGGAGCTCCAGCTTGAGGAAGAGGTTGCCGATGTGTTTGCTCACCGATCGCTCGGTGACGAAGAGCGTCTCGGCGATGGTCGCGTTGTCGCGCCCTTCGGCCATGAGCTCGAGCACTTCGCGCTCGCGTGGAGTGAGGGAGTCCAGCGGCGAGTTCCTGCGACGCGTCAGGAGCTGGGTCACCACCTCCGGGTCGAGGGCGGTCCCGCCCTCGGCCACGCGTTCCAGGGCGTCGAGGAACTCGTCGACCCTGCCGACCCGGTCCTTGAGGAGGTAACCGACACCGCTCGCACCCACACCGAGCAACTCGGCGGCGTACGACTCCTCGACGTACTGGGAGAGGACCAGGACCGGCAGGGCCGGAATGCTCTCACGGGCGGCGAGCGCGGCGCGCAGTCCTTCGTCGCGGTAGGTCGGCGGCATCCGGACATCCAGCACTGCGATGTCCGGGCGATGGCCGAGCAGCGCGGGCAGCACTTCCGGCCCGCTGCCGGCGACGGCCACGACCTCGTGCCCGGCCGATGTGAGCAGAAGGACCAGGCCTTCTCTGAGCAGGGCGTTGTCCTCGGCGATCACCACACGCACGGCAGCTCCACATCGATCACGGTCGGCCCCCCGACGGGGCTGGACACTTCTACGGTCCCGTCGAGGGCGGCGACACGGCGGCGCAGTCCCCGCAGGCCGGAGCCGCCGTTCTCGTCCGCGCCGCCCCTGCCCTCGTCCCGGACGACTGCCCGCAGCCCGTTGCGAAGGTGTTCGAGCCGGACGGAGGCCCGACCGCTGCCGGCGTGCTTGGCCGCGTTGGTCAGTGCCTCGGCGACGGCGAAGTACACCGCCGCCTCGGTGGCGGCCGGAGCTCTCGTGTCCGGTGCGTCGAGTCGTCCGTCGACGTTGACCGTCACGTGCAGCCCGCTGTCGGCCGCGAGCGCGCGGACGGCTCCGGCGAGGCCCCGGTCGGCGAGGACGGGCGGGTGGATGCCATGGACGACGTGTCGTAGTTCGGTGAGCGCTTCCTGAGCCTGGCCCTGCGCGTCGGCGAGCAGCCTGCGTGCGCCTTCGGGGTCGTGGTCACAGACGCGCTGGGCGAGACCGATGCGCAGGGACAGAGCGACGAGGCGCGCCTGGGTGCCGTCGTGGAGGTCGCGCTCGATGCGACGGAGCTCGGCGTCGTGCGCCGCGATGGCACGGGCACGGGCGGTGGCGAGTTCTCGGCCGTGGGCGCCGCGCCGGGCCTGGAGGGAGGGTTTCAGCAGCGCGGTGGACCAGCGGGCGTCGAGGTCGGCCAGGCCGATGATGAGTGGCAGGACGACCGGTCCCCGGCGGAGTACCGCGGATCGGAGGCCGTCGACGACGAGACTGAGCGGCCACAGGACCAGGGTGACGAGAAAAAGGGTGCCGTAGAGGTAGTTGCAGGCCAGCCAGCGAAGGTCGGAGGAGGTCGCGGGATCGCGGACCGCGGCTCGCAGGCGTGTGCGGACCGGGCCGCTGATGGGCTCGTAGGACTCGGGGATGGGACGGCCGGTCCACAGGGAGGCCCTGGTACGTCTGGCGCCGGCGACACGGCGAAGCTGGATCACGGTCTCGGGCAGCATCCAGGCACAGATCAGCGCGACGGTACCGATCACCGTGATCAGCAGCACGGCTATGTACAGATACATGCCGAATGTGAGGGCGGCGGCGACGAACAGGTATCGGGTCGCCCGCCCGGCCCGTTTGACCGTGCTCCATGTGCCGTCCAGACCTGTCGGGTGACGGCGCTGCGGGGGTTCGCCGGTACGTGAGACGGCCGAGGACGCAAGTGAGGCTCGGGGCAACGGGGATGGGGAGTGGGGGGCGGACCGGGCGGAGCCGCTCACCACACCGATGATCATCGCGGTTCCGGCGCAGAGAGCTTTCATGGGGGTCCCGAGCGTCGGTGACTGTGGTTCTGGTAATGCAGTCGGGTCGGAGGTCAAAGGAAATAGGGTTTGTTCAGTTCCTTTTCGCTGGCCCTCATGAAGGCGGCTCGTGTTTCGTTGGAGACAGGTGCCTGTAGAAGCCCGAGAACACTGTCGACAAGGTCGGCGCCCTCCAGAGCGAAAGGAAGGACATCGCGATTCGACGCTTGCGCCGTCTCCCGGTTGGCAACGGTCTGCACGATGAGAATCATGGCGCGCGAAAGGCGCTGCGCGAGCAGTTGTTCAGGCACGTCCGGCAATGAGGCGGCCAACTGTGCGTGGAGGTTTCGATGCCTTTCGAAGACCTCTTCGGGGTGGCGGCTGAAAACATCCCGCTTTCCGTACTGTTGAAGCATCGAGATGAACCTCAGATAGTGACTGCCCGGCTGCTCACCCTGATGCAGAACGGCGAAGGCCTGGCATTCGACCAGGCCGCGCAGATCCTGCGGATTCCGTTGGTTGAACTGGGCGGTGTACAACTCGCGCAACTGAGGTAGGCGGTGGTCGAAGACGGCTTCGACCAGACGGTCTCTTGAGCCGAAGTGGTATTGCACCGCGGAGTTGTTGGCATTCCCTGCCGCGGCCCCGATCTGCCGGAGTGACACTCCGTCAAGTCCGTGCTGCGCGAAGAGGCGCTCGGCGGCGAGCACGATCTGGAGCTTGGTGGACGGGGTGGCGACCGGCATGAGCCAAGCGAAGCAGGATCCAGCCATTAAGTCAAACGTCTTATTACTGGGACGCTTGACTTAACTCGCCGGTAGGGAATGGGCCGGTCGTCCGTAACCCGCAGTTCCGCCGGACGCCCGAGCCTCCCCGGGTCCGGCCGCCTATCCGGCGTACAGCATGTACCCGGCGCCGCGCACGGTGCGGATCAGGGAGCGGCCGGCGTCATCCAGCTTGCGGCGCAGGGTGTAGATGTACGTCTCCATGACTCCGGACTCGCCCTGGAAGCCGTAGTTCCACACGGTGTCGAGGATCTTTCCCTTGGGGACCACCCGTCCGGCGTTCCGCAGCAGAAGCCTCAGCAGCGCGAACTCGGTGGTCGACAGCTGCACGGCTGTCCCGCGCAGCCGCACCTCCCGCGTGTCCTCGTCCAGTTCGACGCCGGCCGCGCCGAGTCGGCGGTCGGAGATCTCCGTCGCGCGTGCGCCGCGGCGGCACCGGCGGACCAGTGCCCGCAGTCGCGCGTTCAGCTCGGTCAGGTCAAAGGGAATGGTGACGTAGTCGTCGCCTCCCATGGCCAGCGCGTGGCACTTGTCCTCGACCGCGGTCCGCGAGCTGAGGAATACCACGGGGGTGTCGATTCCCTCCCTCCGCAACTGCCGGCAGACCTCGACGCCGCCCAGGTCGGGCAGAGTCGTGTCGAGCAGCATGGTGTCGGGTCCCCGGCGGCGGGTCTGGTGGATCATCTCGGCCCCGGTGGCCACGAAGTGCGCGTCGAAGCCGATGATGCCCAGCGCCATGACGAGTGTCTCTGCCGTGCTGGTTACTTCCCGGCTCACCAGGACGCGCGGATGGTCGGGTACACGGGATTCGTTGTTCACGCTCGCGTACTTTCGGTCGGCGGTACACGTCCGGGCCACGGCGGGTCGCGCGGGGGCCCGGGTCAGGCTGTCCGATGGAATCGATTCCAGAACCGGAACGAAGGATTCCGAAGGTCCCGGTTTCGGCTGAACATGGGGGCTGTTGCCAGGTCAAGGCCTTACGTGAGACTTCAAGCACATACGGTTCGGGAGAGCGCCGCGGCGTCCGATGGTGTAGCCCGCTACACCGCCATGGGGGACCGGGACCCCTGTCGGAGAGGTTTCACGTGCCGAAAGCTGGAGCCGCACACCGCCGAGCCCGTTTTCGAGGAATGCACCTACATGAAGTCCGAAAAGCGCAGGGCGAGGGTCACCCCGTCGAATCTCGTCCTGGCCGTCCTGCTGGCAGGAGGCCTCGTGGGCGATGTGGTCGGGCTCGTACTTCTGGACGGCGCCGCTGCACAGCTCGTTGTCGACGGCTCGACGGTGGCCCTGCTCCTGGGCCTCCGGTTACTGACGACAAGAGAGCCGGTGAAGACGTGGCTCGCCGGGTGGTCGGGGCAGTGGGCCTTCTGTCTGGGCGTTCTGCTGCTGGTCAGCGCCGTGTTCCTGCACCTGGGAGGCCCTGGGTACTTCGGGTGGCGGAACGTTTCCTGGAACTGGTGAAACCGAGGAGGACTCGTGGAAGGTCACCATGCGCACGGCATCTCGGCGGTGACCACGGTCGGCCCTCCGGCCGGGCTCGTCACGGTCATCACTCCGTCGAGGGCCGCCAACCGGCGCCGGACGTCGAGCAGTTCCGTGGCGGCGTTCTCGTCGGTGCCGCCCAACCCGTCGTCCCGGACGACGACACGCAGGCCGCCGGACATGCGCTCCAGGCGGACGGAGAGCCGGGTGGCACCACTGTGCTCGGCCGCGTGGGAGAGCGCCGCGGCGACGGTGGAGTAGGCGGCGGACTCCACCGCGGGCGGTGCCTGCACGCCCGTGCCGTCGAGTCCGTCCGCGCACACGGTGACGTCCAGCTTGCTGCTCGCGGCCAGTGCCCGCACGGCCCCGACGAGGCGCCGGTCGGTGAGGATGGGCGGACGGATGCCCCGCACCACGCGCCTCAGTTCGGTCAGTGCCGCCTCGACCTGGTCCTGCGCCTCGACGAGGACCCCGCGGGTCGTGTCGGGATCCTTCTCGCTCCGTCGGAGCGCCATGCCGAGATGCAGTGAGAGCGAGACCAGGCGGGCCTGCGTGCCGTCGTGCAACTCCCTCTCGACGCGGCGCAGTTCGGCGTCGTGAGCGGTGAGGGCGTCCGCCCGGGTGGTGGTGAGCTGCTCGACCCGGGTGAGGAGGAGGACCCCGTGGGACGGGTGGAGCAGCGCGCTCGACCACCGGGCCTCCCGGTCGGCGACCTTGCCGATCACCGGGAGAACGACCGGCTCACGCCGCAGCAGGGCGTGCCGTAGGCCGTCGACGAGGAGAGCGACCGGCCAGAGCGGCAGGACGAGGAGGAAGAGCGGAGCGGCGTAGAAGGAGTGTGCGCTCATCCAGCGCAGATCGGTGTACGTTCCCGGGTCGCACGCGACCGAGCGGATCCGTTCGCGGACCGTGCCGTCGACGGGGCGATACGCCTCCGGGATCTCCCGGCCGGTCCACCGCTCGGTCAGCCTCCGCTTGGCGCCGGCGATCCGCCGGGTGAGCAGAACCGTCTCGGGCAGCAGCCAGGCCCCCGCGACCGCGAGCGTGCCGACCGCCGTGATGATCAGCACCGTGACGTAGAGGTAGGCGCCGAGCGCGAAGGCCGCGGCCAGGAGGAGATGCCGGGTGGCCCGGGCGGCGTGACCAACTGATTTCCACATACATGTAACGCTAGGCGGGCGGGTGGCCCCGGCGCGGGAGTGCGAGCCACCCACCCGTGGTGTAGCGCGCTACACCGGTGCTCGCGGACCGCGCTCCGTCGTCGCCGACCACGGCTTCCCGGTGGGTCGGGCGTCAGGCGTTCCAGACACCCGCGGCCGCGGTCTCGCGGGCGTAGTCGGAGAAGTCCCTGGGGGCCCGTCCGAGGGCTTCCTCGACGCCCTGGACCAGATAGGCGTTCCGGCCGTCCAGGTTGTGGGCGAAGCCGTCCGCCAGCTCCTCGGGGAGACCGATCTCCCGCAGTGCGGCCCGGAACTGCTCCGGGGTCTGCGGGATGTAGGTGATCTCCCGCCCGGTGGCCTTGGACAGCTCCTTCGCGACGTCCGCGAAGGTGAGCAGGCGCGGCCCGGAGAGTTCGTACGTCTTGCCGATGTGCCGGTCGTCGGTGAGTGCGGCGACCACCACGTCGGCGATGTCGTCGATGTCGACGAACGCCTCGGCCACGTCGCCGACCGGCAGGGCGATCTCGCCGGCCAGGACCGCGCCGAGGAAGAAGCCCTCGCTGAAGTTCTGGTCGAACCAGCCCGGGCGGACGACGGTCCAGTCCACACCCGAGTTCCTGACGCCCTCCTCGATCGTGTGGAGGGCCGCGTCACCGCGGGACGACAGCAGCACCAGGCGCCGTACGCCCGAATCCACCGCCGCCCGGGCGAAGGCGGCGATCTGCTCGCCGGCATCGGGCAGCGTGATGTCGGGGTGGGTGAGGTAGACCGTGTCGACACCGTCGAGCGCCGCCTTCCAGGTGGCCGTGTCCTCCCAGACGAAGGAAGGCTCGCCGCCGCGCGATCCGACGCGGACGCCGCGGCCGAGGGCGGTGAGGCGCTCGGCGACCCGCCGGCCGGTCTTGCCGGTGCCGCCGAGGACGAGCACGGCGGGACGGGGGGTGGCTGACTGGGACATGACTCTCCTTGGGGAGGGGGTGTTGGGCGGCCGGTCACGGCACGAGCAGGCTGAGCGACTCCGCCACGCAGGACGGCTTCTCCGCGTTCTCGCGCTCGATCGTGATCCGGGTGGTGAGCAGGTGCCCGTTGCCACCGGCCACCAGCGAGACCAGTTCGACGCCGGCCCGCACGCGCGAGCCGACCGGCACCGGCGAAGGGAAACGGACTTTGTTCGCGCCGTAGTTGACGCCCATCGTGAGGCCGTCGATCTGGTAGACCTCGCCCTCCAGCAGGGGCAGCAACGTCAGGGGCAGGTACCCGCACCGATGGTCGCCGGTCGCTTCGGCGAACGCGTCGATCCGCTGCTGGGTGACGGTGTGCCAGGAGGAGTGACCGAGGTGGGTGCCCACCGCTCTTCCCAGCCCTTCGATGTTCCGAAAGGTCCTCATCGTCCTTCTACGCCCTTTCCGCGGGTGGTTCAGGGGTGCGCACCATGAGTTCCTGGGCGGTGGCGGCGAGCAAGGTGCCGTCGCGGCTGTGGATGCGGCCGCTCACCAGTCCTCGGCTGCCTCCCGCTGTCGGTGACTCCTGGACCGTGAGCAGCCATTCATCGGCGCGGCCGTCGCGGTACCACCAGAGCGCGTGGTCGAGGCTGGCCATGGTCGTGCCGTTGCCGCCCCATACGAGGCCGTGTGTGGTGAGGATCGGCTCGGAGATGTAGGCGTCGCTCAGGTAGGCGAGAACCGCGCGGTGGACGATCGGGTCGTCCGGCAGTCTCCGCCGGGCCCGGATCCAGATCGCGCGGGCCGGTCCGCCGTGCTCGCCGAGGCTGTCGAGGGCCTCTGCCGGAACGAGCCGTACGTCGAGGTGGTCCTCGACCGTGGGAGGGCCGCCCCCGCCGGAAAGGCTGCCGCCGGGCGGCGCCTGGGACGGCAGGCTCTCGGGATCGGGGAGGCCCTTCGGCATGGCCGCCTGGTGTTCCACGCCCGGCGACCGCCGCTGGAACGAGGCGATCATGGTGAGAATGGGATTTCCGTCCTGGTACGCCTGGACGCGCCGGGTGGAGAAGGAGCGCCCGTCGCGCACCCGGTCCACCCCGTAGGTGATCGGTTTGCGCACATCGCCCGCGCGCAGGAAGTAGCCGTGCAGGGAGTGCGCCTCCCGGAGCGGCTCGGTGGTGCGGGACGCGGCGAGCAGCGCCTGGGCGAGGACCTGACCGCCGTAGACCCGGCTGTCCGGCATGCGGTGCGCGATGGCGACGAACACGTCGTCCGCGGTACGGGCTTGTGTGGCGTCCGGGGTGAGCGCGTCGAGGAGGTCCGGCTCCCGGCTCACTGGACCGGCCCGTTGCTCGCGTGGTCGAGCAGGGTGCGGGACAGCCGGGAGCGGTGGAAGGCGCCGTCCCCGGTCAGGCGCTCGATCACCGTGAGCCGGCTCAGGCAGTGCCCGACACCGTGCTCGGCGGTGACCCCGATCCCGCCGTGCAGTTGGACCGCTTCCTGGCCGATGAGCCGGCTCGCGCGGGAGAGCTGGAGCCAGGCGTGCGAGGCGGCGGCGGCCACGTCGACGGCTCCGTCGTCCCGGTGCTCGGCGTCGCGGACGACGGTAGCCCAACCGACCGTGGAACGGGCCAGTTCGAGGGCGACGTACATGTCGGCGGCGCGGTGGGTGAGGGCCTGGAAGGCGCTGAGCGGTCTGTCGAACTGGACGCGGGTACGCAGGTATTCCACGGTCTTGTCCAGGGCCAGCTGGGCAATCCCCAGCGCCTCGTGCCCGTAGGCGATCCGGGTCCGGTCCTGGACCCGCTCGATCGTCGCGGTGTGGTCGACGCCCGGGTCGCCGAGCGGGGTGGCGGGTGTGGCGTCGAAGCGGACGGCGGTGGCCCGGCCGCCGTCCGGGGTGCGGTAGGGAACGCGGGTCGGACCGTCCGCGTCCGGGGTGACGAGGAACAGCGCCGTACGGTCGTCGACCGTCGCGGACACGATCAGGACGTCGGCCCGTTCTCCTTGTACGACGGGCTCCTTGACGCCGGTGAGCCGCCAACCGTCCGGCCCGAGGACGACGTTGGCGGAGTCGGCGCGGGGGCTCCACCGGCTGCCGGGCTCGTGATGGGCGAAGGCCGGCAGGAGTTCGCCGGCCGACAGCGCTGCCAGGAGGGTGCCGCGCTGTTCGTCGCTGCCCGCCTCGTCGATGAGCCCGCCGGCGAGGACCACGGCCTCGACGTAGGGCTCGGGCGCGAGTACCCGGCCGAGTTCCTCGGCGACGATGGAGACCTCGACGGGGCCCGCGCCCACTCCGCCGACGTCCTCGGGGAACGGCAGCGCGAGCGCGCCGATGTCGGCCAGCCGGCGCCAGACCTTCTCGTCGAAGCCGGGTTCTCGGGCCACGACCTCGCGTCGGACGGCGATGTCCTGGTACTTCGCCGACAGCAGTCGGCGGATGCTGTCGCGGAGGGCGTTCTGCTCGTCGTCGTGTGTGAAGTCCATGACTGCCTTCAGAGTCCGAGAATCGTGGCGGCGATGATGGTGCGCTGCACCTCGTTGGAGCCGCCGTAGATGGAGGTCTTGCGCTCGTTGAGATAGTGGGGGGCGCTCCTTCGTGCCCACTGCGGGAGCGCGGATCCGTCGTCCGCGCCGGAGGCGAGCGCGGCCGGCCCCGCCATGTCGACGACCAGTTCGGTGACCGCCTGGGACAGCCGGGTGCCATGCAGTTTGAGGACCGACGACGCCGGGTCGACAGCCTCCTGGGCGGCGCCGCCGGCCACCCGCAGCGCGGTCAGCTCCAGTGCGAGGAGTTCGTTCTCCAGGTCGGTGAACCGGTGCGTGTAGGAGGCGTCCTCGAGCAGACCCAGGGTGTGGGCGTGGTGCTTGGCGGTGGCCAGCATGCGCTTGGTCTCGCCTACCCCGCTCAGGCCCGTCCGCTCGTTGCCCAGCAGGAACTTGGCATACGTCCAGCCCTTGTTCACCTCGCCGACGAGGTTGTCCGCCGGGACCCGCACGTCGTCGAAGAAGACTTCGTTGACCTCGAAGGTGCCGTCCACCAGCTCGATCGGACGGACGGCCACCCCGGGGCTGCTCATGTCGACGAGCAGGAAGCTGATGCCCTGTTGGCGTTTGGGGGCCCGCGGATCGGTCCGTACGAGGGTGAAGATCCAGTCCCCGTACTGGGCGTGGGTCGTCCAGGTCTTCTGGCCGTTGACGATCCAGTGCCGTCCGTCGCGGACCGCGGTGGTCCTGAGGGAGGCCAGATCCGAACCCGCTTCGGGCTCGGAGAACCCCTGCGACCACCAGATGTCGAGGTTGGCCGTGGGCGGCAGGAACCGTTCCTTCTGTTCCTGGCTGCCGAAGGCGGCGATCACCGGGCCGACCATCGAGGTGTTGAACTCCAGAGGGTGGGGGACGGCGGCCTCTGCGAGTTCCTCGTGCCAGATGTGGGTGCGCAGCGGGGTCCAGCCGTGGCCTCCCCACTCGACGGGCCAGGCCGGCACGGCCAAGCCCGCCGCGTTGAGGGCGCGTTGGGACCTGACGTAGTCCTCGCGCGTCAACTCCTCGTGGGCCGCCACCTTGTCACGGATCTCGCGAGGGATCTCGGCACGCAGGAAGGCGCGGAACTCGTCGCGGAACCGCGCGTCTTCGGGTGTCAGTCGCAGTCTCACCATCGTCGTCTCCTCACATCTCGCGCAGTTCGGCGGCGAGTGCACGCTTGTCGATCTTTCCGGTGGGCCCCACCGGCAAGCTGCCCTTGAGCAGTACCTGCCGTGGGAGCTTGTAGGGCGCCAGGCGGGAGCCGGCGTAGGCGACGAGGTCCGCCGTCGAGAAGGGGGACTGGCCCTCCTCGGGCACCACGAAGGCGACGACCTCCTCACCGTAGTGGTCGTCCGGCCGGCCTACGACGGCGGCGAGGCAGACCTGCGGATGTTCGACGAGCACCGCCTCGATCTCGTTGGGATAGACGTTGAGCCCGCCGCGGATGATCAGTTCTTTGCTGCGCCCGACGATGTAGAGGTAGCCGTTCTCGTCCAGCCGGCCCAGGTCGCCCGTGTGCAGCCATCCGTCACGGATCGCCTCAGCGGTCTCCTCGGGCCGACCGATGTATCCCTTCATGACGAGGGGCCCACCGAACAGCACCTCTCCGACGTGGTCCGGCCCGGGCGGCAGATCCCGGCCGTCCGCGTCCACGACACGGATGGCCGCGCCCACGACCGCGCGGCCCACCGAGCCGTGCCGGAAGCCGAAGGCGCCGCCGTTGGCCGTTCCGCCACCGCCGGTCTCCGTGAGCCCGTACCCCTCGACGTAGTCGGCGTTGGGCAGCGCCTCGCGGATGAGCCGTATCTGCTCGGGCGCCATCGGTGCGCCGCCGCTGGTTGCGGCGGTGACGCTGGTGAGGTCCCGCCCCTCGAAGTCCGCGTTGACCAGCGCGTGGTACATCGTGGGAACCCCGTACAGGTCCGTGATCCGGTGCCGCTCGATCGCGTCGAGCAGGTCGGTGACGGAGAAGCGCTCCCGTAGGACGAGGGTCTGGCGACGCAGGACGCCCCCGTTGAGCAGTTCGGAGAGCCCGAAGACGTGGTAAAGGGGCAGCACGGCGTACAGGACGTCGGTTTCGTCGCCGGACTCGGTCGCGTCGCCGAGCAACGGAGTCAGGAGCAGGTTGAGGTGGGACAACTCGACACCTTTCGGAACTCCGGTCGAGCCGCTGGTGTAGAGGACCACCGCCGTCGCGTCGTTCGGGACCGGGAGCGGCGTGAAGGACGCGGGATGCGACTCCTCCTCGGCGACGAGTGCGTCCAACGGCCAGAGCGGGGCGGGTGGTTCCGGTTCGAGCGGATCCGTCGGCAGGGTGATGACGGCGTCCACGTCCGCGTCGTCGACGATGTGTCCGACCTCGCGGGCGGTCGCCGCCGGGTTCATCGGCAGGACCGTCGCGCCGCGGGCGAGCAGGGCGAAGTAGTACGGCACGAAGTCGACGACGTTCGGCAGTCGCAGTCCGATACGGCTGCCCTCGGTGACCCCGCGCGAGGCGAGCACGGCCGCGGCACGCCCGGCTCGGCGTTCCAGCTCCGCGAAGGTGTGCGGAGCTTCCCGCGTCACGACGAAGGGCTTGTCGGGGCGCAGCCGCGCCGCGTCGGACAGGGCGGTGGCGAAGTTGAAGTACATGCGGTGCTCCGGGTGGGTGGCGGTGTCCGGGCGCGGCGGCGCTCGGGCGGACACGGGGTCAGGCGGCGTGCACGGCCTGGGCTTCGACCGGCACAGGACGGCCGAGGCGGCGCAGCAGCAGCGCGGCGACAACCGCGCCGGTCGCGCAGAGGAGGAAGGCGACCGCCGGCTCGTGGACGAGGAGTCCCACGGCGCCGGTGACCACGAGGGCGCCGAGGTTCCCGGAGAACATGACCAGGCCCGCGGCGGTGCCCTCGGAATCCCCGGTACGCCGTTCCAGCAACTCCAGGATGATCGGGAGGGACGGCAGCAGTCCGAACCCGATGAGTGCCAGGCCGGCGAAGCCCACGGGCACTGACGGCGCGACCGCCAGCAGCACACAGCACACGGCGGCGACGAGGAGTCCGGCGACGATGGTCCGCGCTTCCCTGCCGTGCCGCGCCGCGGCGACCGGGACCAGCGCGGAGCCGGCGACGCCGGCGACGACGCCGACGACCAGCATCACGCTCGCCACGTCGGCGTGCACACCCGCAGGTTCCAGCAGGGTCTCGGTGAACGTCGTGATGGCGCTGAAGGTGCCGAAGGGGAAGAAGACGACCATGCACATCCGGCGTACGAAGGGGTCGCTCAGCGTGGCGCGCACGGTGACGTCCGGCGCGGCGGGCCCGGACGCGGCGCGGACCGGGTGCCTCAGCGTCGCCAGCTGGGCGAGGGCGGCGGCGCAGGCGAGCGCGGACCCGATGCCGACGAGGGTGGTGAACTGCCCGGCGTCCGGCAGTACCACGCCGAGTGCGAAGGCGGCGACCATGCCGCTGAACATCCCGGCCGACGCGATGGCGATGCCGCGGGCGCGGTCCTTTTCGGCGAGGTGGTTGCGGGCGACGGCGGGAATCGCGTTGAGGACCAGCGGCTGGCCGATCGCGATGACGCTCTGCCCCACGAGGGCCCATCCGTAGGAGTCGCCGGACCATCTCAGCACCGCTCCGGCCGCGGTGAGCAGCGCGCCGGCCGCCATCCCCGCCTTGAAGTGGCGGTCGAGGATGCGCCCGGCCGGGATCGCCAGGACGACGAACCAGAGCGGGAACATGTTGGCCAGCCATCCGATCGCCGACTCCGACACCCCGAAGTGGTCGGCGGCGATGCCCGTGACGGGTGCGTAGCCGAGCCAGGCCACCTGGGTCGAGGCCGCCAGAACGGTGAATGCCGCCACGGCGGTCCAGCGGCTGCGGACCGGGTCGGACTGTGACTGCGCCGACGCTGCGCGTCTCCATTGTCGCTGCGGCATCGTCGTCTCCCATCTGCTTGCCTGCCCGTCGTGCGGAGCCAGTGCCTGCCCGCGCGGCGAGGGAGGGATGTCGGTACGGGTGCGGAGTGCGGACCGATGTGCGTTCCGCCGGTTCTTCGCTCTCAGCCTTGGTCCGGTTCCGCTTTCCGGGGCGGCGGGTCATCGGCCGACGCCCATCCGGAGGCGGGTCTCGCCAGCAGGATCAAACCGCCGGCCAGGGACGCGACGATCATGACGACGAACAACAGGTTGAAGCCGTGGATCAACGCTCCGGCGCCGGTGTCCGGCGGCACGGTGGCATCGTAGAAGGCGGACCGGGCTTCGGCGGGCAGGGAACTCGTCGCGATGGCGAGACCCGCGGCGAGCGCGACAGATCCGCCGACGTTCATGACCGTCAGTCGGATTCCGTTGACGGTTCCGATCTCGCCGGGCGGTGCCTCACGGATGATCAGTGTGGAGTTGACCGTGGAGAAGACACCGGCGCCGAGTCCGATGGCGAGCAGCGCGAGCAGGTGCCACCCGTAGGGCCGGCCGCCGGAGAACGACAGGGCGAGCAGGCCGAGTCCGGCGGACATGGTGACGCTCGCCCCGATGGCCGTGGTGCGCAGGCCTCGGCGTGCGGCGATCCGGTCCGCCACGAGGGATCCCACGGTGATTCCCACCGGCAGCGGAAGCACCTTCAGCCCCGCCGTCACGGCCGAGTCGCCGAGCACGGTCTGGTAGTAGAGACCCGCGATCAGGACGGTCTCGAACCTCGGCAGCACGCTCAGAAGGTTGCTGAGGTTGGCGAGCAGGAACGATCCGCGTCTGAGCAGCCGGGCCTGGAGGATGGGGTCCTCGGCCCGGGACTCGACGACGATCAGTACGGGGACCAGGGCGACCGCCACCGCCAGGCCGACCACGACCTCCCAGCTGCGCAGTCCGGAACTCTGCACGGAGGAGACGCCGTAGACGAGGAAGCCCGACATCAGTGACAGGGTGAGCGCTCCCCGGACGTCGAGCTTGCGGGTGCGGTCGGGGGTGCGGGGGAGTGCCGCCAGGTATCTGGCGCCCAGTACCACGCAGCCGAGGGCGAACGGCACCTGGCCCCAGTACAGCCAGTGCCAGCCCACGGTGCCTGTGATCAGCCCGCCCACCGAGGGCGCGATCATCTGCGCCACCGAGACTCCGGCGAGGTAGACCCCCATGGCCCGGCCCAGGCGCCGACCCGGGAAGACCGCCCCGACGGTCGCGCCCGTGTTGCACATGACCATGGCGGCTCCGACCGCCTGGACCGCGCCCAGCGCGATCAGCATGACCACGGAGCCAGCGAAGCCCGACAGGACCGCCGCCACGGTGAAGACCCCGAGGCCGGACAGGAACATCCAGCGCAGCCCGACGAGGTCGGCGACCCGGCCGAACAGGATCAGGAAGCAGGTCTGGACGAGGGTCGGCATCAGCAGCAGCCAGGTCGACTCGAAGGCCGAGGCCCCGAAGTGCCGGGCCACCGTGGGCAGAGCGATGGCGAGGACGCTGGTGCTCGACACGACGAGGAAGATGCTCAGGGTGACCAGCGACAGGATCCGCAGTTCAAAGGATCTCCGCGCCCGGGCGGCCCCGTCCGGCGTCGGCGTGGCGGCCGTGGCCCCGTTGTCGGTCGCCGTCATCTCGTCCCGCCTTCGACGCCGGCGCGCACGGCGCGGGTCGGGAGCGGGTTCAGCCCCTCGGGTACGAGGTTCATGCCGGTGCAGCCCTTTCTCCGGCGTCGGTGTCGGACGCGGCGGTCGGTGACGCTACGGGGGCCGGCGGGAGCCCCGGCGGGTGCCGGAACTCCGTCAACCGGTGGACGTGTCTCACACGTCGGGCTCGTCGGGGTCCCGGTGCTCGGTGAACTCGTGGCCCCAGTAGCTGGTCGCGTCGTAGCGAGCCGGCGTCCAGGTGGCGTCGTCGACGAGCTTGCCGCCGTAGCCGTACTCGACCTGGAAGCCGGAGGGCGTCATCGAGTAGAAGGAGAGCATCTCGTCGTTGGTGTGCTTGCCGAACTGCATGATGATCGGCGCCGCGCCCTGCTTGGCCTTGGTCCAGGCCCGTCCGACGAAGTCGAGGTCGTCCACCTCGAACATCAGGTGCCCCACGCCGGGCGGCATCTGCGGGGCGGGGGCCCAGGCGAACGAGTGGTGGCGCTCGTTGACGTGCGTGAAGGTGCCGGCCATGCCGGGCCCGAAGTCGATGTAGTCGGTCAGCTTGAAGCCGAGGATGTCGAAGTACAGCTCGTTGTAGGCGTCGTTGTCGTGCACGAACTGGAAGATGTGCCCCATGCCGCCCGCGCCGGTGACGAACCGGGCGCCGGTCGGCGAGACGAAGCGGTCGGTGGACTCGCCCAGACCCCAGAAGAGTTCGAGTCGCTGTCCCTCCGGGTCGTCGAACTCGACCAGTCCGCTGACCTGTCGGTGGCGCGCGGCCTCCGCGTCGGCGTGCTTGACGGCGTATCCGTTGCTGTGCAAGGAGACCGCGAGTTCCTCGAGTTCGTGCGGTCCCCTCACCTCCCAGCCGATCGCGGCGACGGCGTCGGCGTCCGCGCGCCGGATGTCCAGGCGGTAGGCCTTCTCGTCGATCCGCAGCACAAGCCGGTCGGGGGTGTCCACGACCGGCTGGAGACCGAGCAGGTCGCAGGCGTACGCCTTCCACGCGTGGAGATCGGTCGCGTCGACGACCACATATCCGAGACTGGTTACCTGAGCCACGTTCTGTTCCTAACTGTGTGGGGATGGGTGATGCCCGGCCTCATGGCCGGCCGGGATCAGTGGGAGGAGACGAAGTCGGCGACGAGCCGGTTGAACTCGTCGACGTGTTCCAGTTGCAGCCAGTGGCCGCACCGGTTGATCAGGACCAGTCGGGAGTCGGGGATCAGGGAGAGCAGCCGCAAGGACGCCTCCGCTGGCATCACCCGGTCGTCGCGGCCGTGGAGGAGCAGCGTGGGCGCGCTGATGCCCGCGACCTCCTTGACGCTGCTCCACGCCATGCCGGTGGGGAAGTCGGAGATGAAGTTGGCCAGATGGTCGGGGTGCCTGCGTGCCGCCTCGGAGCGCCCGCGGACCAACTCGTCGTCAGCATGGGACGAGTCGTAGGTCATGACCTCGATGAGTGCCCGGAAGGCTTCTGGTGACGGGTCGTGATACGCCGTCAGGAGGGTCTTGAGCCCCTCGCTGACGCCTCCGCCGGGGGTGAGCAGCGAGGGTCCGGGTGCGCCGGCGCCCATGGTGACCAGATGGGAGACCCGGCCCGGGTGCTGGGCGGCCAGCTTGACGGAGGTCAGTCCGCCCATGGAGTTGCCGACGAAGGCGGCCTTCTCGATGCCGAGCGCGTCGAGGAGGTGGAGCGCCGAGGCCACGTGGTCCCGTTCGGCCGGCTTGACCGCGTCGGACTCGCCCCAGCCGGGCATGTCGGGGGCGATCACGCGGAACCTGTCGGCGAGCGCCGTCAGGTTCGGGCCGAAGTTGCTCCAGCCGGTGGCACCCGGGCCGCTGCCGTGCAGGAGCACGAGGGGATGACCCTCGCCCGCCTCGTGGTAGTGGATCTTCCCATCCTTCGTCCGGACCGAGCGGCTTGTCCCCTCGGCCGTCACGTCCTGTGGCATCGACGTCTCCTCGTGACCTGTGCGTATGTGGGCCGAGATTCCGCCATGGGACGTGTTCGGCGGAAGCGCGCGGTTCCGTCCTGTTGAACAGCGGCGGATTTCCTCCCGCGTCTCACCGCTTGACACCGACTCGGCGGCGTGACTAGATGACAGGCATGTAAATGGTCATTTACATGCTCGGTTCGAAGAGTGGTGATCTCCATGAGCAGTACGGTCAGCGCGCCCTCCATCCCCGCAGGCCAGACCCGTCCGCACCGGAGACCGGGGGAGCACAGCGGTGCGGTGGACACCTCGGCCGCCAAGGTGCTGGTCCTGCTCGATGCGTTCAGGGGGCCGAAGGGGGTTCTGGGGGTGACGGAACTGGCGGCGGCGGTAGGTGTTCCCAAGTCGACCGCGCACCGACTTCTGTCGATCATGGTCGAGGCCGGATTCGTCCGGAAGGTCGGCAACCGCTACTGCCTGACCGAGCGGCTCTTCGAGGTCGGCAACCGGGCCGGTTCCCCCGCCATCCGCTCCACCGGCCTGCGGCGGCGGGCGATGCCGTATCTGACGGATCTTCACGCCGGCGGCCGGGACACCGTCCATCTGGCGACCCTGAGCGGTACGGACGTCCTCTACCTGGAGAAGCTGTTCGGGCACGACGCCGGAAGCGCCTCCACCGCGGTCGGGGTACGCCGGCCCGCGCACGCGACGGCACTGGGCAAGGCGATGCTCGCGTACGCCCCCGACACACAGGCCCGGCTCCTGACGGGGGCACCCCTGCGCCGGTTCACCTCCCGCACCCTGCACACCGGCACCCAGCTCGAGCGGGAACTGGAGCGCGTGCGCGACGAGAGGCTCGCGTACGACGACGGTGAACTCCAGGACGGATTGCAGTGCATCGCCGTGCCGATCCTCGACGCCTCGACCGGCAGGGCCGTGGCGGCGGTCTCGGTGTCCTCCTTCCGCTCTCGCCAACTGAAGCGGTACGCACCGCAGTTGCTGGCCCTCGCCCGCGATCTGTCGCGCACCGCGGCCTGATCCGACCTCCCCCCAGGGGGCGGCTCCCTCGGTCGGCGAGTGTGCCGCCCCGCGGAACTCCGCTCTGTCCACGGACCCGCCCCGTACCGACCATCGGGGCATGAACGAGACCACCACCGCCCCCGTGCAGGAAGCCGCCCGCCGCCTCCTGCGGGCAGCCGCCGACAAGGTGCCCTGCACCCCGGTGCGAGACCTGATCGGCGCCGACGACCTGAGTGCCGCCTATGCCGTCCAGCAGCACATCACCTGGGAGCGGATTCTGGGCGGCGCGGTCGTCGTGGGCCGGAAGATCGGCCTGACCTCGCCCGCCGTGCAGCGACAACTCGGCGTCGACCAGCCTGACTTCGGGGTCCTGTTCCAGGACATGTCCTACCTGGGCGGGGACACCATCCCCGTCGGAACCGTCCTGCAGCCGCGGGTCGAGGCCGAGATCGCCTTCGCCCTCGCCGCCGACCTCGACGAAGGCCCTCTGGACGCCGATCAGGTACGGGGTGCGATCGCCTACGCGGTGCCTGCCCTGGAAGTCTGCGGCAGCCGTATCCGGGGCTGGGACATCAGCCTCGTGGACACGGTGGCGGACAACGCGTCCTGCGGTGCCTTCGTCCTGGGACCGCGGCGCCGGACCCTGGACGAGTTCACGCCCCGCGACGTCGTGATGAGCATGACGGTCGACGGCACGGAGGTGTCGAGCGGCGACGGGGGCGCGTGTCTGGGCGACCCCCTGAACGCCGTCGTATGGCTGGCCCGGCAGGCGCGGGAACTCGGAGATCCGTTGCGCTCCGGGCAGGTGGTCCTCTCGGGTGCCCTCGGCCCCATGCACCCGGTCGTGGCCGGCAACAAGGTCACCGCGAGGATCTCCCCCCTCGGCGCGGTGACGGTGACCTTCGGGGCGCAGCACACGGCGTGACTGGGTGGCTCCGACGATGTCTCCGAAGGCGTTCCGCTCCACAGAACGAACCGATCGGATAGCCGATCACGCCACCGCAAGCTGTCATCAGTACTCGTCATCATCGTCACGGGAACGGGACACCATGACTGATCTCGACAACCTCGTCGACCCCGACCGGGGCTGGACCAACCCGCGGATCTACACGGATCCGGAACTGTACGAGCGCGAACTCGAGCACGTCTTCGGACGCAGCTGGCTCTTCCTCGCGCACGACTCCCAACTGCCCAAGCCGGGCAGCTTCATCCAGACCTACATGGCCGAGGACCCCGTGCTCGTCGTGCGCCAACGCGACGGGTCCGTCAAGGCGTTCCTCAACCAGTGCCGGCACCGCGGCATGCGGATCTGCCGCTCGGACGCGGGCACCAGCAAGAACTTCACCTGCACCTACCACGGTTGGTCCTACGACCTCGAAGGCAACCTGGTCAACGTGCCGCTGGAGGAGCGGGCCTACCATCACCGGATCGACAAGTCGAAATGGGGCGCCCTCAAGGTCCCGCGCATCGCGAACCACAAGGGCTTCTACTTCGGCACCTGGTCCGAGGAGACACCGGAGTTCGAGGAGTACCTCGGCGACATGGCGTGGTTCTTCGATGCCTGCGTCGACCGGTTCGACGGCGGACTGGAGCTGGCCCCCGGCACCACCAAGTGGGTCATCGACTGCAACTGGAAGTTCGCCGCCGAGCAGTTCGCCAGCGACATGTACCACGCGCCCGTCTCCCACGCCTCGGCGCAACTGGCCCTGATAGACGACCCGGATGCCTACGACCCCTTCCTGGACCCGGAGCTGCCCGGGCGGCAGTTCGCCGGCAACGGGCACGGCTCGGGCGGCTTCTTCTTCCCCTTCGTCACCGAGCCCCCGTCGAACGAGTACCGCATGGACACTCACGAGTGGCTGCAAAGCCGGGAGGAGGAGATCGTCCGTCGCCTTGGCGAGGAGCGGGTGCTCAAGGTGCACAACCACAACACGATCTTCCCCAACTTCTCCTGGCTCACCGACAGCAGCCTGCAGATCATGCGGGTCTGGCACCCCCGCGGACCGAATTCGATCGAGGTGTGGGCCTGGGCCTACCGCCCCAAGGACGCGCCGCCGAGCGTGAAGGCGGAGATGAAGAGGTATTCGGAGCGCACGTTCGGCCCCGCGGGTGCGTTCGAGACGGACGACGGCGAGAACTGGACCGAGGTCCAGAAGGTGCTGCGCGGCTTCAAGGCCCGGCAGAACCGGTTCCACACCGGCATGGGGCTCGGTTTCGAGGAGCGCGACGCGGAGGGCTACCCGGGCCTGTCGAACGACGTCTACGCCGAGACCGCCGCCCGAGGCTTCTACCGCCGCTGGCACGACCTGGTGACCGGCAAGTCCTGGGCGCAGATCCAGGAGGCCGACCGAGCAAGCGAGGCCTCCCGGTCCCTCGCGGACAAGGTGTGACAGCCATGACGACCATCGACCGCGTAGAACCCGCCACCTCGTCGTTCCGCAGCATCGACGTGCAGACACAGCACGACGTCGAGCAGTTCCTCTACGCCGAGGCCGAACTGCTCGACCAGCAGCGCTACACCGACTGGATCGAGCTCTTCACGGAGGACGTCCACTACTGGGCGCCCACCCGGATGACCCGCACCAACCGCGAACGGCACCGCGAGATCGCCGACGAGGACGAGAGCGCCCTCATCGACGACACTCTTTACTACCTCCGTGGCCGCGTCCGCCGCTACACCTCCGGCATCTCCTGGTCCGAGGAGCCTCCGTCCCGCACCCGCCGGCTCATCACCAACGTGCGCGTCACCCGCCGGGCGGACTCCGACGAACTGGACGTCACGGCCAACTTCTATGTCTACCGCAGCCGCCTCGAACGCCACCAGGACTGGTTCGTCGGGGAACGCTTCGACGTCCTGCGCCCCACCGACGCCGCGGCGACCGGCTACCCGTACCACATCGCCTCGCGCAAGATCGTCCTGGAGCAGACCACCCTCCTCGCTCCCAGCCTCAGCATCTTCCTGTGAGCGCCATGTACCAGAACGCACTTCCCCCCACCCTGACCGAACTGCCGGGCCGGCAGTGGACACGCGCGTGCGCGGTGGCCGATCTGCCCGAGGACGAAGGGCTCAAGCTCACCACCGTGCCCGTGACCTCCGTCTTCGCGGCCGAGGGCGAAATCTTCTGCATCGACGACACCTGCACGCACGAGACCTACTCCCTCGCGGACGGCTGGGTCGAGGGATGCGTCGTCGAATGCTCGCTGCACATGGCCAAGTTCGACCTCCGCACCGGCAAAGCCCTCTCGCCCCCGGCCTACCGGCCCGTGGCCACGCACCCCGTCTCCTGTGTGGACGGCGTCGTCTTCGTGGCCCTCCCCACCGACTACCTCATCAAGGAGACATGACCATGGGACGGCTCGACGACACCTGCGCGGTCGTCACCGGCGCCGGTTCCGGCCTCGGACGCGCCATCACCGACCGGTTCACCGCCGAGGGCGCGCACGTCGTCGCCCTCGACCGCTCGGAAGCCAAGCTCGCCAAACTCAGCGCGGACCTGGGGGAGCGGGTGACCACCCTCACCGGCGACGTCACCTCCTACGCCGACAACGCCCGCGCCTGCGAGACCGCCGTCGCCCGGCGCGGACGACTGGACACCTTCGTGGCCAACGCGGGTCTGTGGGACTTCGGGCGGTCACTGGCCGACAGCGATCCGGATGAGCTCCAAGCCGGCTTCGACGAGCTGTTCGCGGTCAACGTGAAGGCACTCGTGCTCGGCGCGAAGGCGGCGCTGCCCGCCCTGACGACGTCCCGGGGATCCGTCATCTGCACCCTGTCGAACGCCGCCTTCTACCCCGCCGGCGGCGGCCCCCTGTACGTGGCCTCCAAGCACGCCGGAGTGGGTCTGGTCCGGCAACTCGCCTACGAACTGGCCCCGGAGGTCCGCGTGAACGCGGTCGCCCCCGGCGGCATGGCCACGGACCTGAGGGGGCCGACCTCGATGGGCCTGAACGCCACCTCCATCGAGGACGCCTTCCCCATCAGGGAGTTCGTCAAGAGCACCACCGCCCTGCACCTCGACGTCCGCCCCGAGGACTACGTAGGGCCGTACGTGCTCCTCGCCGCACGCGAGGAGTCCTCCACCGTCACCGGCACGGTCATCGACGTCAGCAGCTTCGGCATTCCCCGCAGGCCGACGGAGCCGTGACCACCATGCCCAGGACCCACCATGTGATCGTCGGTGCGAGCATCGCCGGGGTGTCGGCCGCCGTGGCCATGCGCGAGAACGGTTTCGACGGCAGCATCACCCTGGTCGACGCTCAGCGGCAGCTTCCGTACGAGCGGCCGGCCCTCTCCAAGGAGGCGGACCCAGAGAAGGCCGTCCGCCCCATCCTTCCCGATGGCCATTACGCCGGACACGACATCGATCTCGTCCTCGGTGCCCGGGTCCGTCGCTTGGACGACGACCGGCACAGGGTCGTGCTCGACGGTGGGGACGACCTGCCCGCCGACCGGGTACTGCTCACCACGGGTGCCTTCTGCCGCCGTCTGGGTGTCCCGGGCGAAGGCCTGGCCGACGTGCACAGTCTGCGCACGGCGGACGACGCCCGTCGTGTCTTCACGAGCCTGGAGCGGGGCGGCCCGCTGGTTGTGGTTGGCGGCGGCTTCATCGGACTGGAGGCCGCAGCGGTGGCGCGGACCATGGGGATCGAGGTGACGGTCGTGGAGGCCGGACACCTGCCGCTCCACGGCCCGTTGGGCCCCTCGGTCGCCCGGCTCATGACCCGGCTGCACCAGGAGCACGGTGTCCATGTCCTCACAGGGCAGGGCGTACGACGTTTCCGCGGCTCCGGATCCGTGGAGGAGGTCGTTCTCACCGACGGCCGGCGCCTCCCCGCGGCCGCGGTGATCGTGGGGATCGGCGTGGCCGCCGACGACCGTATCGCCCAAGAAGTGGGGGTCACCTGTGAGAACGGTGTCGTGGTCGACCTCCACGGACGGACCGACCATCCCTGGCTCTGGTCGGCCGGTGATGTGGCGAGCCACATCCATCCCGCCGTCGGCTCCCGCGCCCGGATCGAACACTGGGACGTGGCAATGCGCCATGGAGCCGCCGTGGGCGCCTCCATGGCGGGAACACCGACCGTGAACACGGCCGTCCCCTACTTCTGGAGCGACCAGTACGGCAAGTCGCTCCAGATGTTCGGCAGAGCCGGGCCGCAGGACCGGGTCGTCCTGCGGGAGGGGGTCACTCCGGAGCGCTTCCTCGCGTTCTGGCTGCGGGAGGACCGAGCCGTGGCCGTGGCCGGACTCGACGAGGGGAAGGCGGTGCGAGCCGCGAGAGCCCTTGTCGAATCGGGGGCACCGGTCTTGGCCGATGTGCTCGCCGATCCGTCGACCGACCTGCGTGCGCTGTCACGCGGGGCGGCGCGGCAGACGCTTCCCCTCCGAGCGTAGGTATGCCGGACGCGAAGCGGGCCCTCGGCTCCCGCCCGAACGGCGATCACCGCTGTGGCAGACTCGTCGACATGGGCGAGGCGGATGCGCAGGACAGGAAGCGGGCTACGCGTACGACTCGTTCCACGGGGCGCGACCCACAACGCGTCAAGGACTCCGCGGCGACACGCGACGGAATCCTGCGCGCCGCCTCACGGCGTTTCGCTGAGCGCGGCTTCGCCCATGTGACCCTTCAGGACATCGCTGACGACGCCGGTGTCACGCCGGCTCTGGTCAACCGGTACTTCGTCTCCAAACGCGCCCTGTTCGAACTGGTGGCGAGCCAGGTCCGCACGGGCTTCGAATGGCGGGAGTGGGGAGAGGCGGACACACGTGAGACCCTCGCCGAGGGGATCGTGGACTTCTGGCAGGATGCCGAGGCGAGCAGTTCCGCGCTGGCCCTGGTGCGGTCCATCGACCTGGACGACGGGGTCCTTCTCCGGCGCGAGCTGGAGAAACGGGTCCGTGAGCCCCTCCGCCGCCTTCTCGCGGGTGAAGCCGATATCGACATCAAGATCAGCCTGCTTGAGTCACTGATCATGGGATTCGGTCTCTTCGGCACCGGAGCCCTCGTCGGAGGGCAGCAGGCCGAGGTCTCGGCGGAGGAGGACAGGGAGATCCGACGCCGCCTCGATCGCATGATCCGGGCCTGCCTCGACGACTGATCGCCGTCGGCACGACGCGGCCGAAGGGGATCACGCGGCCTCGGCTGTTTCCGCGGCCGAGGGACAGAGCCGGTAGGTGCGTGGTCGGCGCAGCCGGGTACGGCGAACCAGTTCGCGGTGGGCCGCCGCGCCGAAGACCGCGCCCACGACCGGTGCCAGCAGGTAGAAGACCAGGTAGTGGTGGTTGCCCGACAGCAGCGCGGGCCCGAACTGCCGGGCCGGGTTGGTCGAACCCCCGCTGCGCGGACCGAGGATCGCGACGATCGCGGCGGTCAGTACCGCCAGGACGCCGGGCAGCCACGCGTTGTACGTCGGATTGGCCAGAAAGAACCCGATCACCAGGGTGAGCAGGAGCAGGCAGTCGACCTCCGTGACCACGACGGACGGCGTGCCCCAGCCCGGACCCGGCTGTACGACGGCGTAGTCGGCAGGAGCGTCGCTCGCGGGCGCACCCCACACCAACGCGGCCAGCCCCGTGCCCGCCAGCCAACCGGCGGCCTGTGCGACGACGTACGGCAGGACACATCGCCCGGGGAAGGCACCCATCAGCAGCAGCCGGACCGAGACGGCCGGCTTCATGTGCGCACCGGAGCGCCGCCCTCACCCACTGCGGATCAACAGGAACGCGAGCACCCCCACCACCGCGCCGACAGCTGCCAGCGCGAGGTGGAGGCCGCTCACGGCCAGCGCGGAGGAGGGCGCGACGAACAACCGGACCGCGCTGACGACGCCGAGCCAGCCTCTTCGGTGGCGAAGACCCG
Organism: Streptomyces sp. NPDC005648; assembly: GCF_040605395.1. Lineage (NCBI taxonomy): Bacteria > Bacillati > Actinomycetota > Actinomycetes > Kitasatosporales > Streptomycetaceae > Streptomyces > Streptomyces sp. NPDC005648. The sequence goes on from NZ_JBEXCS010000012.1 coordinate 26,924, forward strand.
GCCGGTCTCGATCCACTCGCTGTACGGCTCGTAGGAGACGGCGTCGATCTGCTGGGTGACTTCGATCAGCTTTTGGTCCAGGTCGGCTTCGGACCAGGTGATCGCGATGGCCTCGCCGCAGCCGCGGCCCGAGTGGGCAGCCTCGCTGGTGTGCGTGCGAAGTGCGCGGCCCCTGACCACGCGGAACGCCCGCCCAGGTCAGAGGCCGTTATCGCATATCACGCGCCGAGCCCGTGGTCAGGTGACCGGTGGCTCGATGTCCGCGTCGATGGGGCGCCACGCCGTGACCGACCGGGTCATGGGGTGTTCGCCGCCCAGTTCCTTGCTCGCCCGCGCCCGCCGTTCGGCTTCGTCGTGAAGCTGCCGGGCTTCCTCGGGTGCGTCCTGGCGCAGTTGTGCCGCGAGGTTCGAGGTCCCCGCGATGGCCAGATAGTGGTCGGGGCCGAGCACGGCCCTGAGCCCCTCGTGTCAGGCCGCGTTGGCGGACGCCGGGCTCAGTGTGTGTGCGGTGCGGGTGATGAGGTCGGCGGCTTGGTCGATGTCGGTATCGGTGGTGGTGCGGCCGATGCTGAGCCGGAGGGTGGCGCGGGCCTGGCTGCGGGTGAGTCCGATCGCGGTGAGGACGTGGGAGGGTTCGCTGCTTCCGGTGTTGCAGGCGGAGCCGGTGGATGCGGCGATGCAGGGGAGTCGGTCAAGGAGGTCGGTGGCTTCGATGCCGGGGAGGGTGAGGCTGAGGTTCCCGGGCAGCCGCTGGTGCGGGTGGCCGTTGATGGTGGCGCCGGGGATCGCGGTCAAGAGACAGTCTTGGAGCCGGTCACGCAGGGCTCGGATGCGGGTCGGGGGCGGGGTGGCGTCGGTGGTGATGAGGTGGGCGGCGGCGCCGAAGCCGACGATCGCGGGGACGTTGGGAGTGCCGGCCCGCAGGCCGCGTTCTTGTCCGCCGCCGGTCTGCTGTGCGGTGATGCGGAGGCCGCCGCGGATGTAGAGGGCGCCGATGCCTTTGGGGCCGTGGAGTTTGTGGGCAGACAGGGACGCGAGGTCGACGCCGAGTTCGGCGACGTTGAGGAGTCCGCAGCCGGCGCTCTGGGCGGCGTCGGTGTGCAGGATGATGCCGCGCGGGGCGGTGATCTCCGCGATGGCCGCGAGCCGTTGCAGGGTGCCGATCTCGTTGTTGGCGTGCATCACGGAGACCAGCATGGTGTCCGGGGTGAGGGCGGCGGCGATGTCGGCGGGGTGGGCGCGGCCGTGCCGGTCGACGCCGACGCGGGTGAGGGTGTAGCTGTGATTGTCGACGAGCCGCTGGCAGGCGGCGAGGACGGCCTTGTGCTCGATCGCGGTGGTGACGATGTGCCCACCCTGCGGGCGGGCGGCCAGGGCGGCGCCGAGGATCGCGAGGTGGCTGGCCTCGGTGGCGCCGGAGGTGAAGACGATCTCCAGCTCGTTCTTGGCGCCGACCAGGTCGGCGACCTGCTGGCGGGCGGTGCGAATCGCCCTCGCGGCGGTGCGTCCGTAGGCGTGCGGGCTGGAGGGGTTGCCGTACTCACTGGTGAAGAACGGCAGCATCGCCTCCAGAACGCGCTCGTCGAGCGGGGTGGTGGCCTGATGGTCGAGGTAGATCGGTGCGGTGTTCATGCGGCCCGCTCCTCGTGTCGGGCGGCGGCCGTTGCCGTCGCGGCGTACTTGCGTCCGCCGTCGACCAGGTCCCAGTAGACGGTGCGGGGTTCCTCGAAGACGGAGAATGCGGTGGCCAGGCAGCGCCAATTCCTGTTCGGCTGGGATCGGGCGAGGAAGAAGGTGTCCTCGAACAGCTGGCGGGCGCGTTTGGCCAGGGCCTCTCGGGTCGGTTGCGGCCCGAACAGATGCAGGTAGCCGCGTTGACGCAGCCAGCTCTCGGCGTGCTCGGCGCGGCTCTCGCCGTCGAGGTGACCGCCGTCCGTGAGGGTCTGGAAGGCAAGCCGCTCAAGGCGACGGGTGCGGCGGGCGTCCTCGCCGCCGGGGCACTGGTCACCGGTGATCTTCCACTCGTGCCAGCGGGGCGGCTGGTAGCGGGCGAAGTCGACGTCGTCGAGGTGGGCGGTGACCTGGGGCGGGATGTGCCCGCGGGTCAGGTCCGCGACGTCGTAGCCGGGCCCGAGGGCCTCCAGGGTCAGCGAACCGGGGCGGCCGGGGCCGGGCCGGTCCATGCGGACCAGGATGGTGAGCCGGTTGGTGAAGCGGTTGGTGGGCTCCGCGAGGATCACCGCCCGCCTATCGGCCAGCAGCTCGGTGGCCCGAGGCCCGATCTCCTTGATGGGGAAGGTGTTGCCGCCGCGGTAGTACTGCTTCTTCTCCACCCCGCCGTCCGAGCGGATCATCAGCGTCTCGGTGCCGGTGGCGGCTGCCAGAATCTGGGCGGCGGTGCGAACGGTGCCTGCGCTGTCTCCGGGCTGGATGAGGCAGGCGTTGAGCACAGGCAGTTTCAGCGAGTGCAGCAGGGCCATGGTCTGCCACTTCGGCCAGCGCCGGTCCTTGGCCGCCGCTTCCAGCTCGGCGGCGGTGAGCGCGTGTAAGGGGCGGGGCAGGGATATCGCCATCGCGGCGTTCCCCCCTTCTCTTGGCTCAGGCGGCGTCCGCAAGGCGCACGTCGGCGGTCAACTCGGCGAAGGTGCGCTCGCGGTGGGCGGTGAAGGGGTGATCCCGCCAGTCGTAGAAGTCGCCGATGCCGAGCTGGTCCGCGCAGACCCGGCGTACGAACTGCCGGGCGAAGCCGGCCGAAGGCCAGTAGTAGTGCTCGCCGGGCCGCGGGGAGAGGTAGAGGTAGGAGCCCTCCGCGGCCTCCGGGAGGGCCGCCACGGAGGTGAGCCGTCGGCCGGGGCCGCCGGTCTTCTCGTAGGCGGCGGTGATCGCGTCCGGGTCGGGGACGGGGATCAGGTGCAGGTGGCAGTGGCTGCAGCACGATGCACCCAACTCGCAGTCACGCGGGCCATGTTCGGCCAGGATCACCGGCCCATAGCGGGCCTGGATCAGTGTGCGCATCTGTTCGGTCTCCTCGGCGACCCGGGCGAGTGCGGCGGGGGTGACGTCAGCGGCGGCGTCCAGGTGCTCAAGCGGCATGAATAGGCAGTAGCCCGGAGTGAGGGAGCCGATGGTCGGCAGCAGCACCCAGCCGCCGGTGGTCTCGGTGATGATCCGGGGCGTGTTCTCGCGTGCCGTGAACTCAGTGCAGAACTGGCAGTCCATCACGATCACCTCTGACTCGGATTGGCGGGAAACTCGTCGGCGTATCGGCTCTTCAGGTCGGACTCGTGGCCGTAGAAGGGGTGGGGTGCGACGTTGTTGGAGTGGGGGCCGTTCACGGCGAAGACGAGCAGGCGCCCCAGCGGCATGCCGTGGTGCAGACGCAGGACTGCGGGGCCGGTGTTGACCAGCTCCAGCGTCAGATGCCCATTCCAGCCGGGCAGAACAAACGGGCTGGTGACGTGGACGGCCAGGCCGACACGGGCCAAGTGGCTCAGTCCGCCGATCACGCCCATCACTCCGGGGCCGAGCCGCAGCGGCTGTTCGACCGCGCCCAGCAGCATCTCGCCGGGCATCATCTCGTAGCTCGTCCAGTCGGTGACCGGCTCGCTGTAGAGGCCGTCGATGCTTGACTGGTCAGCCAGGTCGATGACCCGCGCGCTGGGCGCGGTGAGCGGTTGCAGCGGCGAGCCGAGCGTCAACAGCAGTCCGTCGCCGCGGAGTTGGCCGGGCCATTCCAGAGCATTCTGTGTGATCAGGCAGGTGATTGACTCGGCTGAGAGCATGGCTCATCCCCGGGGTTCAGACAGTGCTGTGGTCATCGCCTTTCGAATCGAAGGCGGTTGCTGAAATGTTCCCCGGGATAGTCCGCGATATCCATATGTCCGATCGGACATTTAAAGGTTTTCTCGGGGTGAAATGCGGAGAAGTTCAGTTCTGCTGGCCGTGCGGACAGTGCAAGCTGGGTGAGGCCGCGTCAGGAGGAGGCGTCATGGTGCCGTCGTTATCGTCCGGACCGTTGAGGGTGCCGGGTCCGGAAGGCTTCCGTGCCGACCTGATCTCGTGTTCTCCAGACCTTCTGGATCTGACGTGGGACCAGCTGCGCACCCTGATCACCGTGAGAGAGGCGGGGACCGCGCTGGCCGCGGCGAAGATGCTGGGACGCGAGCAGTCCAGCGTGCAGAAGCAACTCGACATCCTCAACCGCAACTTTCAGGCCCTGACTGGTGAGTTGCTCGTGGTCAAGCAGGGCCGGGGCAAGGACTTCCTGTTCACCCCGACCGGACTGGAGGTCGTCGAGCGGGCGCGGGCGACCTTCGCCGACTGGCTGCAGGGCATAGCTGATTCCCGCCGCCGGCTCGGCTCGACGCTGACCGTGGGGACCACCGAATTCACCCTCGGCTTCCTGGGACGAGTGTGGGAGCGGGTCGCCCCGACACTGCTGGAGCGGGAAGTCGAACTGAAGGTCGTACATGTGCGGACCCGCGATTTTTGGACACGCCTGGACTCCAACCAGGTCGACCTGCTGTGCGGCGGCCTCGCGGCCGACGCCGCCGTCGAGCAAGTCGCCCCTGAATACGACTTCCTGGAGTGGCATCGTGAGGGCCTGGCCCTCCTGACGAATCTGCCCGTACGCGAGCTCGCGGCCAAGACCGTCGGTGTCGACCGGCTGCGGAGCCTGCCGCTGGTGATCCCCTCACGCGGGGTGATCACAGACTTCGTCGAGCGCTGGTACGGGCCCGACTTCCGCTCACAGTTGCAGATCGCCGCCGAGATCGACGACATCTACTACGGACTCGCCCTGCTGAGGTCCCGCATGACCTACGGGTGCATGCTGTGTGCCCGCTCCATCGGCCAGGCCGCCGTCGACGGGCGACTGCCCACCAGCGAGGGCTTCCGGCTCATCGACTTCGCCGACGACTTCACACCCATGCTCCAACTGGTCTCCGGCGTCTTCGCCCGCAAAGGGGAACGCGAGACGTACGACGCCTCTCACCCGCTGAACATCCTGTGGGACGCCTTCCGCGACGAGGCTGCCTCCAACAAACCCTTACCCCTGTAATCCCCGCTCTGGAGGACCTTCGTGCTGCTGGCCTCGGTCAACCTCAACAAGCGTCTCGGCGCCACCGGCGCCCGCTCAAACCTCGCCATCTGGCTGCGCGAGCACGGCGTGAAGATCCTGCTTGCGCAGGAACCGTTCAAGCCCGCCGACCGTACGCCGCCAGCCCTGGCGGGCTTCACGCTCGCCGGCGGGGACGGGCACCTGGCCGCCTGGGCCAACGAGAACCTTGCCCCACCGACCGTCTCCTCGCCCGCCCCATGGGTGCAGCGGGTCGAACTGGATTGGCTCATTGTCCTTCAGGTGCATCTCGACGCCTATGGCAGTGCCGCCCGGGCCGCCCAGCTGACCGAACTCACCGAAATGGTGACCGCCGAGAAGGGACGCCCGCTGCTCGCCTGCGGCGACTTCAACCTCGCCCCCCGCCCCGCGGACGGCCTGTTCGGCGAGGAGACCAGCGACTTCACCACCCAGGCCGAACGCACGGCTCTGCACCAGCTGACGCAGGTAGCAGGCTTGGTCGACACCACCGCTGAGGAGGCGCCAGCCTTCACCTTCGAGCGGGTTTTCAACGGCAGGCACAGCCGCTTCCGCTGCGATCTCGCCCTGCTCAGCGAGCATCTGACAGCGACAACCACCATCACCGTGGACGACTCGGTGCGAATCGGCCCGGCGGCCTTCACCGACCACTCCGCGCTACTGATCGACCTGCCGCTGACCCTGCAGGCGGCCGAGCCGGACGACGTGCTCTTCGCGCTGAGCGAGCTGACCGGCGACCGTCCGGCTGACGCCCCGGCAAGGCGGGAGTACCAGCCCCACAAGACGGCGATGAGCCGCCAGGCGCCCTCCCCAGCCTCCCGGGCGGTGACCAAACACCTGACCGGCCCGCTCGGCATCCGAACCATCCTGGATCACGGATGCGGCCGCGGCGCCGATGTCGCCCACTACCGTGCCACGGGCCTGGAGGCGGAGGGCTTCGACCCACATGACGACTTCGGCTGGCCCCGGCCCGAGCGGAGGGGGTTCGACCTGGTCACTTCGATGTTCGTCCTCAACGTGCTGCCCGATCCCTGGCAACGCATTCAGGCACTGAAGGACGCGGCGTCCTTCGCCCGCCCCGGCGGGCACGTCGTGGTGGTGACCCGCTCACCCGAGGAAATCACCGAGGCCGCCGCGGACGGCGGCTGGAGCATCCATCACGACGGATTCTGGTCCAGCCAGTCCAAGGGGACCTTCCAACGCGGCATCAGCCCCGGCGAGATCATCGCCCTCGCCCGTCAGGCCGGGCTCCAGCTGGCCGAGGGCGCCCCAGTGCTGCCGCTGCCCGGGGTCTGCTATGCCGTCCTGACCAAGCCGACGGCGTAAGGCGTACCGGCGAACATTTTCAGCCGCCTGCGGCCTGGTGCACGCCGCATACCAGCGAACGTACTCAGTCACGCACGACGTGGTGTGGCCGGTAACGGCCGAGGGAGCCGCGCGGTCAGCGGTTGCCGGTCCAAACGATTCGGTCCGCGAAGCCTCCGCGCTCACTCGCCTTGGCCTCGCGGATCTTCTCCAGCTGCCCCGCGTCGACCCCGAGGACTGCGGCGAGCGCGTGCAGGACCTCCAGTACGTCCGCAAGTTCCTCTGGCGCGTTGGCATCGTCGGCCGCCAGGAATTCGGTGACCTCCTCGCCGAGCTTGTCCCGCAGGCGATTGCGGTACTCATCCGGGCTCGCGACATAGGTGACTGGCTCGGCTCCCTTTTCGCGGATGATCTGCGGAATCCGGTCCCGCACCAACTTGCCGTACCCGCCCTTACGGTTCACCGGTTGTTCTCCCGCACCCATCACCGCGAGGCGAGCCCCGATAGCTGCCCCTTCATGCCGAGGCAGCCTAGGCAAATCGCCTCACCACTCGCTATGTAAACCACCATTCTCACCCGTTCGGCTCCAGGATGGCTCAGAACCAGCGCCAGCCGCGCGGAAGCGGGCGGCGAGCCGTCGGAAGGGGCCGTAGCCGGCGCAGATCACGCAGGGGCCTGAACCGCCCCGCGTCAGGTAGAGACTCGATTCCGTGAAAGGATTGAGTCATGGCACGACCCTCCCGTTACTCGCTTGAGCTGCGCCGTCGCGCGGTGCGCATGGTCGCCGAGGTGCGCGACGACTACCCGAACGAGACGGCCGCCCTGCAGGCGGTCGCGGACAAGCTCGGCATCGGCTCCCGCGAGACGCTGCGGAACTGGATGAAGCAGCAAGAGATCGACGCGGGGCAGCGTCCGGGGACGACGACGGAGGAGTCCGCCCAGCTCAAGGCGCTGAAGAAGGAAAACGCCGAGTTGAAGCGGGCCAACGAGGTTCTGAAGGCCGCGGCGAGTTTCTTCGCGGCCGAGCTCGACCGGCCACACACGCGCTCGTAGCGTTCATCGACGAGCACCGGGACCGCTTCGGCGGGGTCGAGCCGATCTGCAGGACGCTCACCGCACACGACTGCAAGATCGCCCCTTCCACGTACTACGCCCACAAGAAACGCCTCCAGACGCCCTCCGCCCGTTCCGTGCGCGACGAGGCGCTCAAGGAGAGGATCCAGGAGGTCTATGCGTCCAACTACCGTGTCTACGGAGCCCGGAAGGTCTGGCGCGAGCTGAACCGGCAGGGACATGCGGTGGCCCGCTGCACCGTCGAGCGCCTGATGCGCGAGCTCGGCATCCAGGGCGCGGTGCGTGGCAAACGCGCCATCACCACGATCCCCGGCGGACAGGCCGGGCGGGCTCCCGATCTGGTCGACCGCGACTTCGTCGCCGCCGCTCCGAACCGGTGCTGGGTGGCGGACTTCACCCACGTGAAGACCTGGTCCGCGACCGTCTATGTCGCATTCGTCGTGGACACCTTCTCCCGCCGGATCGTCGGCTGGTCCGCGGCCACCGTGAAGGAGACCGTCTTCGTCCTGGACGCCCTGGAGATGGCCATCTGGCAACGCGATCGCGACCAACAGCCCGTTCAGCCAGGAGAGTTGATCCATCACTCGGACGCCGGGTCGCAAGGCGGATGAGGCCGGAGTCTTTCTTGATTCTCCGGCGCCATAGCGCCATCTCCAGGGCGTCCAGGGGCAGTTCGGTCCGCATGTGGTCGGCGACCTGCCAGCCGACGATCATCCGCGAGTACACGTCCAGCACGAACGCCACATATGCCCAGCCCGACCACGTGCGGACATACGTCATGTCAGCCACCCACAGCTGATCGGGCCGCGCCGCGGTGAAGTTGCGGTCCACCAGGTCCGGCGGGCGGGGCGCTGACGGCTCCGGGATCGTGGTGCGGCGCCGCCGGCCACGGATCACGCCCTCCAGGCCGAGTTCGACCATGAGCCGCTCGACGGTGCAGCGGGCCACCTCGACACCCTTGCGCCGCAGAGCACGCGTGATCCGGCGCGCGCCATAAGTGCCGCCCGATTCCGCGTGGATGTCCTCGATCACTGGCATGAGCTGTTCGTCGCGGAGCCGGCGGGCCGACTTCGGCCGCTTCTTGCGGGCGAAGTACGTCGACGGCGACAGCTCCAGCACCCGGCAGACGGGATCGACCCCGAGACCGTTCGCACGCAGGTGGTCGATCACCTGCTCGGCCTCGTCCGGGGACGGTCGATCTCCTGGGCAAAAAACACCGAGGCGGCTTTGAGGATCTCGTTGGCCCGCTTCAACTCGGCGTTCTCCTTGCGGAGTTGCTTCAGTTCGTCGTGCTCGGCGGTAGTGAGCCGGTCGTCGCGTTGGCCATGGTCGGCCTCGGCCTGGCGGACCCAGCCGCGCAGGGCCTCCTTGTGGATGCCCAGGTCCTTCGCGACGTGCGCGATCGGGCGGCCGGTGGTGCGGACCTCGCGGACCGCTCGCTCGCGAAGTTCATCGGGGTATTTACGGGGTGCTGGCATGGTGCTGGTGGATCTCCTTCGCCAGGACCGTAACCCTGGCAGCAGAGACTCCACAAATCTCGGTACAGCTCAGAACTCTTCCCGGCCCCGCCCCGGGACTGGGCCCGCCTGGACACCAGCATGCCGCCCGCCCTCACCACAGCCGCTGAGAACCTGATCACCGACTTCACCGCCTACATGCGGGGCCGCGGATGGAACACCGACTACTTCAACGGCAGCATCCGCACCCTGCGCATAGTGACCGGGCACCTCGGCGCCGCGACTCCCCTCCATGAGAGCGACATCCGGGCCCTGGCTTCCATGAGAGCCGACCTCCAGGGCGCCCGCGTCATCAACTTCCTCCGCCAGCGCGGCCTGCTCACCGCGCAACCGCCCATCGACCCCTGCATCGTCCGCGCCCGGCACCACGCCACCGCCATCGCCCGCCATGCCTTCTCCACCGCGGTGCACACCTTCATCGACGTTCTCCTCGGCCAGGGCAGCACCCCCAGCCGGGCCCGCAGCCCCAAGACCGTTGAGAACTACGTGGGCGCCATCCTGGGCACGCTCGAAGCATGGATGGCAGACGGGTTCACGGATCCCCGCGAGATCACCAGGAAGCACATCGAGGACACCCTGGACCCGCTCCGCGGCGACCAGGCCCGCCGCCTGCACACCGCCTTGCGCTCCTTCTTCAGGGCCCTCAAACGCGAACGCCTCGTCTTCCGCGACCCGGCCCGTAGCATCTCCCTCACCAGCAGGCGACCCGTGCCGACCGCGCTGCCCTCCGACCGTGTCGCCGGTCTTCTGGACCGCCTCGGCGACCCGCGCGACCGCCTCATGGTCGCCCTCGTCGCCATCTATGCCCTCTTACCCGGACAGCTCACCCATCTTCGGCGAACCGACCTCGACCGCAGCAAGGGCCAACTGCGCCTGCGCCGGGCCGGACGCATGGACCACGTCATCTACCTCGACGCCTTCACCCTGCGCCTGGCCACAGCATGGGAACTTCAGCGCCACCGGCGCTGGCCCGACAGCTCCAACCCCCACCTCTTCGTCACCCGCAACACTGCCGTCGACGACTCCGGCCAGCCCATCAGCGCCGGCATGGTCCAGTTGCTCTTCCAGCGGGTCGGCCTGCCGGCTGGCCGCCTGCGCGTGGACCGAATCGTCGACGAGGCACGTCACAGCGCCGACCCCGTCCGGCTAATGGAGCTCTTCGGCCTGTCCAACCTCTCCGCCACCCGCTATGTCCTGTCGGCACACCCGGACAAGAAGAGCGCCTCCATTGCCCCCTGAGGTCCGTCCAGTCGGATCGGTCAGGCGGCACTGATGACGTTCTGCGGACGGTTGACATGTGTTGCCGCATACTTGATGAAGCTATCAGCATGACGGTTGACGGCCACAGGGCTCCTGCGCCGATCATTCCCGGTCAGCCGACGGAGTCGGCCTTCGCGAGGTCGAGGGCAATGTCGGTGATCATGTCTTCCTGACCGCCGACCATCTTGCGTCGCCCGACCTCGACGAGGATCGCGCGGGTGTCGAGGCCGTGCCGGTGGGCGGCGGCCTCGGCGTGGCGTAGGAAGCTGGAGTACACGCCCGCGTAGCCGAGGGTGAGGGTCTCGCGGTCGACGCGGACCTCGCGGTCCTGCAGGGGACGTACGACGTCGTCGGCGGCGTCCATCAGGGGGAACAGGTCGCAGCCGTGCTCCCAGCCCATCAGGTCGGCGACCGCGACGAACGCCTCCAGCGGGCAGTTGCCCGCCCCGGCGCCCTGGCCGGCGAGCGAGGCGTCGACCCGGGTGACGCCGTTCTCGACGGCGACGACGGAGTTGGCGACGCCCAGGCCGAGGTTGTGGTGGGCGTGGATGCCCAACTCCGTTGCCGGGTCGAGGGCGTCACGGTAGGCGCGGACGCGGTCACGGACGCCGTCCATGGTGAGCCGGCCGCCTGAGTCGGTGACATAGACGCAGTGGGCGCCGTAGGACTCCATCAGCTTGGCCTGGCGGGCGAGTTCGGCGGCGTCGGCCATGTGGGACATCATCAGGAAGCCCGCGACGTCCATGCCCAGGTCGCGGGCGGCGGCGATGTGCTGGGCGGAGATGTCGGCCTCGGTGCAGTGTGTGGCTACGCGGACCGACCGGATGCCGAGCGCGTGGGCCTGCCGCAGGTCGTGCAGGGTGCCGATGCCGGGCAGGAGGAGCGTGGTGGGCACCGCGTGCCGGACGCTGTCGCAGACGGCCCTGATCCACTCCCAGTCAGTGTGGGCGCCGACGCCGTAGGTGATGCTGGATCCGGACAGGCCGTCGCCGTGGGCGATCTCGATCGCGGCGACCCCGGCGGCGTCCAGGGCGGTGGCGATGGTGCGGGCCTGCTCGACGGTGTAGCGGTGGCGTACGGCGTGCATGCCGTCCCGCAAGGTCACGTCCTGCACGTACAGGGCGGGCGGCTGGTGCGCGGTCATCGGGAGACCACCTCCGTGGAGCGGTGTGCGGCCATGCGCTCGGAGGTGCGCAGGGCGGCCGAGGTCATGATGTCGAGGTTGCCTGCGTAGGCGGGCAGGTAGTGGGCGGCCCCCTCGACCTCCAGGAAGACCGAGACCTTCGCGGCGTCGGCGGACCGCGCGTCGGCAGGCAGCAGCGAGCGCAGGGGATCGTCGCCGGCGACGCGCTCGAACTGCACCTTCTGCTTGAGGCGGTAGCCGGGCACGTACGCCTGGACGCGGGCGGCCATCTCCTCCACCGAGGCGGTCACCGCGGCCTCGTCGCAATCGCCGACCAGGCAGTGCACGGTGTCCCGCATGATCAGCGGCGGTTCGGCCGGGTTCAGGACGATGATCGCCTTGCCCCGGGCCGCGCCGCCGACCTGTTCGATGGCCGCAGCGGTGGTTTCGGTGAACTCGTCGATGTTGGCCCGCGTACCGGGCCCGGCCGAACGCGAGGAGATCGAGGCGACGATCTCGCCGTAGTGCACCGGGGTCACGGCGGCGACGGCGGCCACAATCGGAATGGTTGCCTGGCCGCCACAGGTGACCATGTTGACGTTCGGCGCGTCGAGGTGGTCGCCGCCGTTGACCGGCGGGACGACGTACGGCCCCAACGCGGCGGGCGTCAGGTCCACGACCGTGCGCCCCAGCGAGCGCAGCACCTCGTCGTGGCGGCGGTGCGCACCGGCGGAGGTGGCGTCGAAGACGATCTCCACGTCCTCGAACTCTTCCAGCTGCACCAGACCGTCCACGCCCTCGTGGGTGGTGGCGACCTTCAGGCGGCGGGCACGCGCCAGGCCGTCCGAGTCCGGGTCGATCCCGACCATCGCGGCGATCTCCAGAGACTCGGAGAGCCGCAGAATCTTGATCATCAGGTCGGTGCCGATGTTGCCCGACCCGATGACGGCGACCTTCGTGCTCATGCTCCGGCTCCTTCCGTGAGGGCGGACGCGAACACGGTCGTGACCGTGCCGAGCCCTTCGATGTGCGCGGTGAACTCGTCACCCTCGGCGGCGACGGCCATCGGGCCAAGCGCACCGGTCAGGACGATGTCGCCGGCCCGCAGCGGGTCGCCCAGATCGGCGAGAGTGCCGGCGAGCCAGAGGGCGGCGGTGAGCGGGCTGCCCAGACAGTCGGCGCCGGTGCCCTGCGAGACGGTCTCGCCGTTCTTCGTCAAGGTCATTCGTACGGCGCGCAGGTCGACCCGGTCCAGGGGCACGGGCGTGCCGCCGAGGACGTACAGACCGCAGGAGGCGTTGTCGGCGACGGTGTCGACGATGGTGATGTCCCAGTCGGCGATCCGGCTGTCCACGATCTCCAGCGCGGGCAGCACGAACGCCGTGGCCCGCAGGAGGTCGGCGACGGTCGGGTCGCGGTGCGGGAGGTCCGCGCCCAGCACCAGCGCGACCTCCGCCTCGACCTTCGGCTGGAGCAGCCGTCCGGGGGCGATCGGCGCTCCCTCGGGCACCGCCATGTCGGCGAACAGCGCCCCGAAGTCCGGTCGGCCGACGCCGAGTTGCCGCTGCACGGCGGGCGAGGTCAGGCCGATCTTGCGACCCACGAGCCGTCGGTCGGCGGTGACACCGCGCTCCACATGCAGGCGCTGCACGGCATACGCGGCATCGAGGTCCCCCTCCGGCAGGAGCGAGCGCACCGGGGCGCACGGGACGCCGGTCCGGGCGGCCTCCTCCAGGACGTCCGCCGCCTTCGTCACGGCGTCGGCGGATGCGCGGGCGCTCACGGTCGCCCCCGGTGCGGACTGGTACAGCGGTGCGGAGCGGACATGCGGGTTACCTCCGGGGCGGGGAGACGTGGGGGCTGTCGGAGAGGCGGCGACGGCCGTCCGTCGATCCACGACAGGTATAGGCGTGCGCGTCGAGCAGGGGCAAAATATGTTCCATGACACGGAACAGCACGCAGGGGAACATGCTCGACAAGGCGGCTGCCGTCCTCGACTGCTACCGCCCGGACGGCGGCGCGTTCCGTCTCACAGAAATCGCCGTCCGTACAGGGCTGGCCAAGACGACGGCGTTCCGCCTCTGCGCCGACCTGGTACGCCTCGGACTGCTCGAACGCGACGGCGAGACCTACCGGCTCGGCGGCAAGCTCTTCGAGCTGGGCTCTCTGGTGCCGCGCCGCCTCGATCTGCGAGAGGCGGCACTGCCGTTCCTCCAGGACCTCTTCGAGGCCACCCACGAGACCGTGCACCTCGGCGTACGGGAGGGACACGACGTGGTCTACATCGAGCGGATCCACGGCCACGAGGCCCTGTCGCTGCCCTCCCGCATCGGCGGGCGGCTCCCCCTGAGCTGCACCGGCGTGGGCAAGGCGCTGCTGGCCTTCTCCGGCTCCGAGCTGGTGGACGAGGTACTGGCCGCACCTCTGCCCCGCCTCACACCCCACTCGGTCACCGACGCGGCGCGACTGCGCACCGCCATCGAGCAGATCCAGGTGTCCGGCCTCGCCTACGAGGAGCAGGAAGCCGCCCTCGGCGTCAGCTGCATCGCTTCGCCGGTCTTCGACGGACCGACGGCGGTGGGCGCGCTGTCGGTCGCCGTGCCGCGCGCCCGGTTCCACCCCGCCCGGCTCGCGCCCGCCGTGCGCACGGCCGCCTTGGGTCTGTCCCGTGTGCTGCGTGCGGGCAGCGGCACGCCGCGCGGCGCCTCTTCCTGAGACGTCGCCGGGCAGCCTGCCCGCGCCCGGCGGATTTGACCCACACGGACAGGCGCACCCATAAATCACCCCTGCCGCGCTTATTGACGCCCGCTCCCGCCACTCTTACCGTAGCGATCACTCCAGCCGCTGTAGTGAACACTACAGGAGGCCAGATGTCGGCGCGCATATCGCTGCCGAATCCTGTGGCTGCCCGACATCTGCCTGGCCTTCCAGCGGCCCTACGCCCCCTTCGCTCCCTCGGTGAGGTGTTCTATGGCTGTTCCCGGACAAGTTGACCCACGCGGCATGAGACGACGCGGTCTGCTCAAGGCGGCGTTGCCGCTGGGAGTCGCTGCGACAGCGCTCGGCGCAGTGCCGGCGAGCGCTGTCGACAGCGCGTCCTCGGACGCTCCGGCACCCCGCGGCCGGGACCGTATCGACGTGCACTGCCATCTGATCCCGGACTTCTACCGCGAGTCCCTGGCGGCGCACGGCGTCACCACGATCGGGGGCGTGCCGGTCCCGGCGTGGAGCCCGACGCTCGCGGTCGACTTCATGGACCGCTACGGCATCCAGACCCAGGTGGTGTCCGTCTCCGAGCCCGGAGTCACCTACCTGTCCTCCGCCGAGGACCGGGTCGCGATGGCACAGTGTCTGAACACCTACACGAGCCGGCACCTGGTCCACACGAAGTCCGCGCCTCTGAAGGGACGCTTCGGCGGATTCGCCGTCCTGCCTCTGAGCGGCGCCCTCGACGAGCGGGACGTCGCCCTCGCCGTCACCGAGGCCAGGCGTGCCGTGAGCGACCTGAAGCTGGACGGAGTGGGCATCTTCAGCAGCTACGGAGGAAAGTACTTGGGCGATCCCGTGTTCGCGCCGCTGATGAAGGCGCTCGACGAACTGGGGGCCATGGTGTTCATCCACCCGGTGACCCCGCAGAGCTATCCGGACCTCGGACTGCCGCCGTTCCTGTACGAGTTCACGTTCGACACCACACGCGCCCTGGTCAACATGCTCTACAAGGGCGTGTATCAGCGGTATCCGCGCATCCGGTGGCTCGCCGCCCACGCGGGCGGCACCCTGCCCTACATCTCCTACCGCACCAGCCTGCTGACCCTCACCCCGGTGATCGCCCAGCAGGTGGGCGCCACCGGCGCGGACGCCAGCAGCCCGTACTTCCGCAAGCTCTTCTACGACACCGCCCTGTCACCGGCACCCCAGACCATGAAGTCGGTGCGGGAGCTGGCCGGTACCCAGCACATCCTCTTCGCCACCGACTGGCCCTTCACCAGCGCCCTGTTCCCGGGAGTCGGAGACCCCGCACCGCAACTGGACGAGACGTTCGCACCTGCTGAGCGGCTGGCTGTCGAACGATCCAACGCCCTGGCACAGTTTCCCGCGCTGGCCGCGAGGATCGGGGCCAGCCCGGCCTGAGCTCGGCGTGCACTGCGGCCCGGTCGAACCGCCGGGCCGCGGCGCACGTCATTCCTCTCGCGCTCCCACGAGGACCCGCTCACGCCATCGGACTTCGACATCGGCTTCCTCGGCGCCCTGCGCACGCCGCCCGGCAACGCTGCCCGCCCATCCGAGAAGGAATCCCACGGGGATCGCCAGCACTGCGGTGGACTGCAGCCCGACGACGTGGAAGTCATGTCCCGGCAAGAGTGAGGCGGGTGTGCCGGAGAAGGAGAGGGAGCAGACGTACAGGGCGGCGGTGCAGATGACGCCGCCGTACACGGTCCACAGCAGACCGCTCCGGTTGTACCGGCTCCAGAACAGTCCGTACAGACAGGCAGGAAGAACCGTGGAGGCGGCGAGGGTGAGGGCCAGATGGGTCAGGGACTGAAGGTTCCGCCCCTGGGCCATCACCGCCAGGAAGATACCGAGACCGCCCACGGCGGCCACGGCCCATCTGGCCGAACGGACCTCCCGATGCTCGGACATGTGCCCCCGGCGCACCACGTGCGCGTGCAGGTCGTGGGCCAGCGCGCCCGCGGCGCTCAGCACGAGGCCGGCGACCACCGCCAGTACGGTGACGAAGACGGAACACGCGACGGCGGTGTACATCACGCTGCCCGGGAATCCCGACGTGCCCCCCTCCAGATTCCCGGCCAGAAGCATGAGGGCCGTCTGGCCGCTGCTGTCGAGGGCACGGAGTTTCTCACCTCCCACAACACCGACGGCACCAAGTCCCGCGATGACGACACAGAGGCAGAAGACGGCCATGACGGCCACGGCGTAGCGGGTCGCGCGCCGGGCCGCGGCCCCGTCGGCGGCCGAGTTGATTCTCATCAGCACGTGCGGCATGCACGCGCCGCCCAAGACGACGGACAGTTGCAGACTCAGGAAGTCGAGGCGTCCGGCGCCGCTGTCACCCAGGGCGTGACCGGGCTCGAAGTAGCGGTCGCGAAGCCCGCTCCCCTGCTCGGCCGCTGTCAGCAGAGCGCCCGGGTCGAACTCGTAGCGCCGCAGGACCAGGAGGGCGAGCAGCAGCATGGTGGTGAGGACCACGGCCACCTTGACGATCTGGACCAGACTCGTCCCTCTCATGCCGCCGAGCACCGTGTAGCAGATCATCACCGATCCCACGAAGACGGTGCAGACCTGCTGGGCCCCTTGACTGGTGACACCGAGCAGCAGTGCCGTGGCGCTGCCGGCTCCGGCCAGCTGGAGGACGAGGAACGGCAGGCAGACCGCCAGGGTGGCCGTGGCCGCTGCGATACGGGACGAGGAACCCGGCGAACGCAGCGCGAAGGCGTCGCCCAGGGTGTAGCCGCCGGCGTTGCGCAGCGGACCGGCGAGCACCAAGAACACGCCGACGGCCAGACAACTGCTGACCGCCAGCGAGACGCCGTCGTACCCGGCCACGGCCACCAGGCCGGAGACGCCCAGGAGTGTGGCGGCCGATATGTAGTCCCCGGTGAGCGCCAACGCGTTCTGCATCGGCGTCAGTGACCGGCTGCCGGTGTAGAAGTCGGCCGTGGTGTCGCCCTCGGGCATGGCCAGAACGCACAACAGCAGGGACAGGACGACGAACACCATGAAGGCGGTCAACACCACGGCCCGATCGTCGGAACCGCCCGAGACCGACGTGAACTGTGTGGCAAGCGACAGCTCGGTCATCTCTGTCTCCCTGTTGCTGGGCCCGGGTACAGCTGTGACGCGTGGGGGAGGTGCTCGGCACTGCGTCGTATCCGGTCGGCGAGTGGATCGGCGTGGCGCCGGAGTGCGCGGTCGTACCACCAGGAGGTCAGCAGCAGCACCGTCAGCTGCAGAGCGCCCAGCGGGGCGCCCAAGGGCATTCCGTTCCCCGGACCGCCGGCGAACAGCTCGTCGGCCGTGCCGGAAAGCAGCGCGGTGACCAGGAAGACTGCTCCGTTGAGCACCAGGAATCGCCGACGCGCACGCCTGTGCGTGCGGTGGAGTTCGTGCAGGGGCCCGGCGTCGGCGTCCAGGGGGTGATCGTCGGTCGGTTCGTTTCCGGACCGACGGGGAGGGACGGACATGAGTTGGTCCTCTTGTGAGATGGGTGACGCCCACTGGGGTCTCCGGCATCACCGTTCCTTGTGCCTTGGGGCAGGAAGGTGGAGGTGTGCCGGGGGACGAACGGCGCAACATGGAAAGGCGCGGGCACTCGCGACCAAAGGTGCCCGAGATCGGCCGCGAGGCCTGCCCATGATCGGGCTGCGGTGCTGAGCCCTCGCTGAAGCAGCGATGCGACGAATGCTCGACCGGGCGGGAGAGGCGGACGGCGCGGTTCCCCGCCCTGCCGTGGAGATTGGCGGGTACGGTCACCCCGGTGGTGGTGAAGTGACCGTACCCGGGTCAGTCGTCCGCGATGCCCGCACCGCTGAGCGCGGGCACGGTGTCCTCGGAGCGGGCCAGGGAGCGGGCACCGAGGCGGAACTGGTTGAGTTTGTCGACAATGGTCTGGCCGACAGGGAGGTGCCCCCAGACGCTGATGCCCTGGTGGGTGGTGGGTTCCCAGGTGGTCTCGTCGACGACGATGGGGTTCCAGCCCACTTCCCACTCGAAGCCAGAGGGGGTCCGTGCGTAGTAGGAGAGTTCACGGTCGTTGGTGTGCTGGCCGACGGACAGGGCCATGTCGAATCCGAGTTCGTGCACGCGCTGGTAGCTCTGGGCGACGTCGTCGAGGTTCGCGGCCTGGATGTTGAGGTGCTGGACGCGGGTGCGGATCGGGTCGATGGGCAGGCCGCGGGTGGTGGCGATGGCGACGGAGTGGTGGCGTTCGTTGACGCGCAGGAAGCGGATCTTGAGTTTGACTCCGCTGATGGTCTCGTCGATGTAGTCGGTCAGGCGGGCGTCGAAGACCGTGTTGAAGTAGCTGCGGATCTGTGTGGGCTTCGTCGAGGTCAGCGCGATGTGTCCCATGCCCGAGTCCCCGGTGACGAAGCCGGAGGCGAGCATGCGCAGCGGCTCGGCAGAGGTCACCGGGGTGGTGTAGATCTCCTGGGTGATGCCCTTGGGGCCGGGGAAGCGCAGCAGGCGTTCGACGCCGCGCAGCTTTGCCTCCTCGTCGGTGCCGGCGGTGAGGGGGACGCCGTGGGCGCGGATGCGGGCCTCGATCTGTTCGAAGGCGGTGTGGTCGTCGATGTGCCAGCCGGTGGCGACGACGTCCTCCGCGGGTCCGCGCCGCAGCAGGAATCGGCACTCCTGGTCGTCGAGCCGGAAGCGCATCAGGTCACGGGAGAGGGCGTCGTGGTGCATGCCGATGGCGTCGGTGCCGAAGCGCTGCCAGTCGGTGAAGCGGTTGGTCTCGATGACGATGTAGCCGAGGTGGACGGCTCCGAAGACGGAGGCGCCGTTGGTCGCTGCGGTGCTCATCGGCGGCCTGCCAGGAAGTCGGCGCACAGCCGGTTGAACAGTTCGGCGCGCTCGAACTGAACCCAGTGGCCGGTGTTGGCGACCAGGTACAGGTCGCAGTTGGGCATGCGCTCGGCCAGCATCCGGCCGCCGGACGGCCGGTTGACCTTGTCCTGTGCTCCCCACAGCACCAGCGTGGGCACGGGCAGCCGGGACAGGCGCGCATCCCGGGTGAAGTCCATCTTCCGCAGGGTCCGCAGGGCATGGGGTCCCGAAGGCCGACGCAGCGGCGGAGCGGCGATCACCTCGGGGTCGATGCTGGCCTGGTAGCGCTCGTCGATCACGGCGTCCGGCACGTCGGCGGCGTTGAAGACGAGATAGTTGCGAATGAACTTCTCCAGCTTCGAGCGCGAGGGCCCGTCACCGGTGTAGTAGTTCAGCAGGCTGTTGAGGCCGGGGGTGGGCAGGGCGCGGGTGGTGCCGATGCCGCCGGGGCCCATGAGGACCATGCGCTCGACCCGGTCGGGTGTGTCCAGGGCCAGGCGCAGGGCGCAGGCGCCGCCGTAGGAGTTGCCCACCAAGTGGGCTTTATCCAGGCCGAGTTCGTCGAGCAGTCCACGGATGCCTTCGGCCAGGTATCCGAAGGGGTCGGTGCCGTCGACGCCCTTGGTGCTGCGTCCGTAGCCGGGCAGGTCGGGCACGATGACCCGGGATTCCTTGGCCAGCTCCGCGATGTTGCGGGCGTAGTTGGAGACGCCTGAGGCTCCTGGGCCGCCGCCGTGCAGCAGCAGGACGGGCGGGCCGTCTCCGGTCTCCTTGGCGAAGATCTTCATGCCGCCGATGTCGTACGTGGTCTCCTGCATCGTCGGCAGGCCGGTGGGTGTCCTGGTCATGATGCCGGTGTCCTCACTGGGCGGTGGAGGCGGTCGGGCGGGAGGTCGTGGACGGGGCGAAGCCGTGGGGTGGGGGAGGGAGCGGGGTACTTGCGGAAGCCGCGGCGTAGACGTAGGCGTCGGGGCGCAGGGCGAGCGTGGTGGCGCCGTGCCTGGTCATCCAGGGCAGCAGGATGCCGTCGCTGTCGACGAGGGTGCCCTCGGCGGGCCGGGAGCCGACGGCGGTGACCGTCAGGGAGGGGATGCCCGAGGGCCAGGCGGGCTGGGGTGTGGCCGTGCCGGCGTGCAGGAGGAGCCATCGGCCGCCGAGTGCGTCGTCGAGGCGGACGCGGGTGCCGTCGGGGCCGGTGACCCAGGGCTGCGGGACCTGGTGGCCGGTCGCGCGGGTGCGGGGGCGGGCTTGGAGGCCGTCGTCGTACCGGGCGACGGGGATCCAGTTCGAGTCCTGCAACCAGTCGCCAAAGCCCGGTATACGGTCCAGGGCGCGCAGGGCGCCGTTGCGGACGCGCGCGAGAGGCAGGCGGCGTTCCGTGATGATCCGGCCGACGAACACCGCCCGCTTGGTGACCTCCTTGACATGCGGCTTGCGCTCGGCCTCGTAGCTGTCGAGCACCGCCCCGGGCAGTTCGCCGCGCAGGACGGCATCGAGCTTCCAGCAGAGGTTGGCCACGTCGCGCACGCCGGCGGCCATACCCTGGCCGATCCACGGGGGCATGGCGTGGGCGGCGTCGCCCGCGAGGAAGACCCGGCCCATGCGGAAGCGGGTGGCGAAGCGGACGTGGTGGCTGTAGACGGTGGCGCGCAGGACCTCCACGCTGTCGCGGGAGATGCCGTACCTCGCCACCAGCCGGTACACGGCCTCCTCGGTGGTCAGCTGTTCCTCGTCGTCGCCGGGCAGGATCGGGAACTCCCACCGGTGGTGTCCGAGTGGGGTGGGACAGTCCACGGCGGGACGGGCCGGGTCGCAGTGGAAGCGCAGCTTGTCGTGGTCCGGCCAGGGCTTGAGCATCTTCGTGTCGATGACCACCCAGCGGTCCTCGTACGTCCTGCCCTCGTAGCCGATGTTGAGCTGGGCGCGGGTGAGGCTGGAGCCGCCGTCGGCCGCGATCACGTAGGAGGCGCGCAGGCGGTGGACGGAGTCGTCGGCCGTACCGACCACCGTCAGTTCCACCCCGTCGGCGTCCTGGCGCAGGCGCAGACATTCATGGCGCAGCAGCACGCGCACATTGGGGTACCGGTCGACTCCGTCGCGCAGGACCTGCTCCAGAGCGGGCTGGTAGATGAACATCTGCGGTGGATGGCCGTGGCCGCGGGGGCTGGGGCGCGCGCTGAGGAACGCGCGGCCGTTGGCGTCGACGAAGTCGACGGGCCGTTCGGTCAGCATGTCCCGCTTGAGCCGCTCGGCCAGGCCGATCCGCTGCCAGATGCGGACAACCTCCTCGTCGGTGGAGATGGCCCTGGCGCGGCTGAAGATCTCCGCGTCGCGCTCCAGGACGACGACGCGCAGGCCCATGGCGCCCAGCAGGTTCGCGGCGGTCACGCCCGTGGGCCCGTAGCCGATCACCGCCACGTCGTAGTCACTGTTCTCAGAATCTGTTCCGGCCCTGATCGCACTCACACCAGGCCACCTCACTGTCTTTCATGTTGCGCGGCTCTTGTTCGCGGCTCTTGCTGTAACGCTCACTCCAATTGGAGCGGGTGCTACGGTATGCTTGCGGCCGAAGACGGTCAAGAGCCGACGTCAGTCGCACAGAGGAGGCATCACCTGCCATGGCGAGGCCACAGACGACCCGCAAGAAGCGCGCGAACGGGGTGGAATCGCGGCAGCGCATCCTCGACGCCACCGTGGAGATCGCGGGCGAGCGAGGGTACGAGGGCACGTCGATCGCGGCGGTCAGCGCCAAGTGCGGACTGCCCGCCAGCTCGATCTACTGGCACTTCAAGGACAAGGACGACCTGATCGCCGCGGTCATCGAGCGCAGCTTCGACACCTGGCTGGCCGCGGTCGTGCTCCCGGGCGAGGAGACGGGCACTCCGCTGGAGCGGATCACCGTCATGGCGGGCAACGTGGCGAAGTCACTGGTCGACGCCCCTGACTTCCTCCGCCTGGGGCTTATGCTCGCCCTGGAACGGCGCCCGACCGAACCCCGTGGCCGGACGGTGTTCCTCCAGGTCCGCACCATCGCGCACGCGAAGATCGCCGAGGTGGCCGAAGCGCTCTTCCCCGAACTCGGCGAGGAGGACGTCCACAACCTGGCGACCTACACCGTCGCGGGCGCTGACGGACTGTTCGTCCATCGGGAGATCACCGGAGATGCCGTCGACCTGGTGGCGATGTTCGAACTGCACGCCCAGTTGGTCTACGAGGCGGCTAAGCGCCTGGCAGCCAGGAGCAAGGCGTGAACCCGCCCGAACGACGCGCGGTGGCCGCCCGACGGCTGCGCGAGGCCGAACGCCACGCGGCACCCGTCGAACCGCTCTCCGTGACGCTGCCCGGCCTCGATCTCGCCGACGCCTACGCCGTGCAGCAGGACAACATCGCCCACCGACTGACCGCCGGTGCGACGGTGATCGGACACAAAGTGGGTCTGACCTCTCCCGCGATGCAGCACCTGCTCGGCGTGCACGAGCCGGACTTCGGACACCTGCTGGACGACATGGTCCAGCGCGACGGCGGCACCGTACGTGCCTCCCGCTACTGCGCCCCGCGCGTCGAACCCGAGATCTGCTTCCGCCTCGCCCGGTCACTGCGCGGCCCCGGCGTAACCACCGGGGACGTGCTGGCCGCCACCGAGGCGGTCGCTCCCGCACTGGAGATCGTCGACAGCCGCATCCGAGACGGGCGGATCACCCTGGTCGACACCGTCGCGGACAACGCCAGTTCCGCGGGGCTGCTCTGCGGCTCCTGGACGCCGATGGAATACGCGCCCGACCTCGCGGCGGTCACCGTCGATCTGCATGTCAACGGGGACCACGTGGCCTCCGGCAGCGGCAAGGATGTCCTGGGCCACCCGGCCGCCGCGGTCGCCTGGCTGGCCAACACCCTCGCCGGTTTCGGTGCCGGACTGGACCCCGGACACGTGATCCTGCCCGGCGCCATGACCACCGCCCCCTTCGTCAGCGCCGGACAGAAGACGGTGGCCCGTTTCGGGGCCCTCGGCTCGGTCTCGGTGTCCTTCGTCTGACCAATCGTCCGCCCTCCCGCCTGAGACATCGAAGGTCAGGTTCCCGATCCGCCTCCCCAGTCCCGACCCCGATCCTCTCTCCCGGTCATCCGGATGGTCCTCGGTCATCGCCACGCCGGATTCCGTGACTGCTTCCGGGCGTCGACGCCCATAGCCTGCTCGTCGCGCGGTCGGCAGTGCATGGTCGGCGGCTGGAATGACCGACTTCCACGCCGTAGCGCGCAGACCCGCATGAAAGGCCCCGTCACATGTCCCCTTCGGCACAACGCATCGACGTCCACCAGCATGTGGTGCCCGACTTCTACCGGGTGGAGCTCGCCAAAGCCGGAATCGCCGAAGCCGGCGGCCGGGCGCTGCCCGACTGGAGCTCCCAGTCCGCGCTGGAACTGATGAACCTGCTCGGCACCACCACCTCGATCCTGTCCGTGTCCACACCCGGCTCCAGCTTCCTCGGCAACCCCGGCGAAGCCGCCGACCTGGCCCGACGACTCAACGACCACTCCGCGTCCCTGAGCGCCGACCACCCCGGCAGTTTCGGCTTCTTCGCCACCCTGCCCATGCCCGACGCCGACGCCTCCGCCGCCGAAGCCACGCGGGCACTGGACGATCTGCACGCCGACGGCGTCACCCTGCTCGCCAACAACCAGGGCAGCTACCTCGGATCCGACGGCCAGGACCGGTTGTGGCACACACTCAACGACCGTGGCGCGGTGGTCTTCGTGCACCCGGCGGAACTACCCGCACCACCCGTCGACGGCATTCCCCCCTTCGCCGCCGACTTCCTGCTGGACACCACCCGCGCCGCGTATCTCCTGGTCCGCAACGGCATCCCGCGCCGCTACCCGCACATCCGGTTCATCCTCAGCCACGCCGGCGGCTTCGTCCCCTACTCCTCGCACCGCATGGCCGTCACCATCGCCAACGACACCGCGCGCAGCCCGCTCGACGTACTGGACGACTTCCGCTCCTTCTACTTCGACACCGCCCTGTCCTCCAGCCCCGCCGCCCTACCGACCCTGCTCGCCTTCGCCCGGCCCGGACACGTCCTCTTCGGCAGCGACTGGCCGTTCGCCCCCACTCCCGCCGCGCAGTATTTCGCCAACGGCCTCGACGGCAACGTCGACCCGGGCATGCTCAAGGCCGTCAACCGCGCCAACGCCGAAACGCTCTTCCCCCGTCTGACCGCCGTCCCCCCACTCCCGGCCCCATCGCTTCCGGCCCCTGTGCGCCTGCGCCAGGCAGCCCAGCGCACCGCCGCACGCCTTGTCTTCAAGCTTCTCCAGCCCGGCACCGACTAAAGACAGGTCCCCCGATGTCCACAGCCCCGCTCCGCAAATCCGACGATCAGAGCGAAGTCACACAGGACGCCGTCGCGACCGGCCGGGCCGGCCACCACGGCGTCCTCTTCGCCATGTGCCTGTCCCTGGTCCTGGTCGTCGCCTCCGTCTCCGCGCTCAACCTCGCCCTGCCCGACCTGGCCATCGACCTGTCGGCGGCCAACAGCTCGCTGACCTGGATCGCCGACGGCTACACCGTCGCCCTGGCCGCTCTCGTCCTGCCCCTGGGTGCCATCGGTGACCGGGTCGGTCGCCGCAACGTCCTCCTCGCGGGCACCGTCGTCTTCGGCGCCGCCTCCCTGGCCGCCTCCTTCGCGGACTCCACCACCACCCTCATCATCTGGCGGGTCGTCATGGGGCTGGGAGCCGCGATGATCATGCCGGGCACGCTGTCCACGATCACGGCCGCCTTCCCTCCCGAGCAGCGAGCCAAGGGCGTGGCCACCTGGTCAGGGTTCGCTGCGGCGGGCGCCATCATCGGCATGCTGGCCGCGGGAACCTTGCTGGAGTGGTACTCATGGCGGGCGATCTTCATCACCAGCGCCGCAGCCGCCCTCGGCGCCGCCGTCGCCGCCCTCGTCCTGGCGCCCGACACCAAGGACGAGCACCCGTCCCCGCCCGACGTGTCCGGGGCCGTGTGCACTGCCCTCGGTATCGGCACCCTCGTCTTCGCCATCATCGAGGGCAACGAGCAGGGCTGGACGGAGCCAGCGGTGATCGCCGCACTCGTCGTCACCGTGCTGGCCTTCGCTGCGTACGCCTGGCTCGGCCTGCGAAATCAGCACCCGCTGCTCGACCCCGCGCTGTTCGGCATCCGCGGCTTCCGGGCCGGCGCGATCACCGTCCTCGTGCAGTTCATGGCCGTCTTCGGGTTCTTCTTCGTCGGCCTGCAGTACCTGCAGCTGATCCTCGGCTACAGCCCGCTCAAGGCCGCCGCCGCCCTCGTCCCCGTCGCCGTCGTCGTCCTGCCCACCTCCCAGGCCACCCCTCGCCTCGTGCGACACGTCGGCATGAAGGCCACCATGACCGTCGGCCTGCTCCTGCTCAGCGCCGGCCTGTTCGTCATCTCCCTCCTCGACGTCGGCTCCGGCTACCTGCCGTTCCTCGGCGGTCTCGTCCTCGCGGGCTTCGGCATCGGTCTGTCCGGATCCGTGGGCACCGCCGCCATCACCGGCTCACTCGGCCGCGGCCAGCAGGGAGTCGCCTCCGCGATGAACGACACCACCCGCGAGGTCGGCTCCGCTGTCGGCATCGCCCTCATGGGCTCGATCTACGGCAGCCACTACCGCTCCAACCTGCCCGACTCTCTCAACCAGCTCCCGGCCGAAGCCTCCGAGGCTGCACGGGACTCCGCCGCTGCGGGCCTCCATGTCGCCGATCAGCTCGGCGCCCGGGGCGCAGCCCTGGCAGACGGCGTCAAGTCCGCCTTTATGGACGGCTTGTCCGCCTCCCTCATCGCCGTCGGCATCATCGTTCTCACCGCAGCGATCGGGTGCCTGCTCCGCGCCCCCAAGACACCGCCGACATCCGACTAAGTGAGCGAAGGCCCCCATTTGTCGCGTCACCAGCAGCCGACGTGAGGACGGTTCTCCCTACCGATCCCAAGACGCGGCACGAACGGGGGCCGATAGGTCACCTTCGACTGCGCAGGACCCGTAGCGGATGCAGTCGACAACGCCCGTGGCGAGTGAGAAGCCCCCGAGCGGGCATGGAGCGGGTTCGGCCCGCATGGCATCCGGACGGCGCCGCCGGCCTCTCCGCGCTTGCCCATGATGCCGCGTTTCGCCGCCCGGCGGACGTCTGGGTGGGCCTCGCAACGGCCTTCACCGGCGTCGTCGGGTGAGGTCAGGAACCGAAGCGTGGGCGGCCACTAACGGCACTTCCGGTACCGCGCTACTCACCCCCGGAGGAGGCCACCGCCTCGAAAACCCGCGAACCCACGCCAGGCCGCACCCGACCGGTGGCAGTCTGGCGCGGGTTCCCGGCCTGAGTCCTCCGAGATTCGGCTAACTTGTCGGTTTCCCGTGGTCGGCGACTCCATGGTCGACGCGGCGATCTGTGACGGGGACATCGTCGTGGTGCGGAAGATGGACAGCGCCGACCACGGCGACATCGTCGCTTCTAGCGGGGTCAACCGTCGTGCAGCGTGATCCGATGAGGATCTGTGCAGCTCAGCAGCAGCGGGAAGGACGCTACCGCGTGCAACAGGTGTGGCGCTATCACCCGATCAGGTAGGAGGTCCATTTCCCCGTTGTTTCATCCCGGTCTTCACGCTCTGCGCGTCGATCACGCACGCGGACAGTTCGCAGTTCCGGCCCTCCTGCTCGCGTACCAACTCCCGCAACAGGGCCGTTGAGCTAGGCGAAGACGCCATCCTTCTGCCACTTGGCGAAGTAGCCATAGACCGTGTTCCAGAAGGCGCACAACCTACGGGTTCGCCAGGAGGTCGGCCGCTGCCGGTGTCCTCGGCGCCATCCGCGACCAGCTGTGCCGCCGCATCTGTCTCGCCGCGGGCAAGACGCCCCCAGACCGCCTCAGTGATCGTGGACCTCCCAATCCGTCAAGGCATCCGAGACCGTCAGCATGGCGACGCGGGTGGGGCGGCGGGAAAAATCGCAGTCTCCTCCTGCGGGTCATGGTCACTCCCGCCGATGCCCAGAACTCGCTGGCGGCACGAGAGTTGCTGTTCTGGGCGAAGCAGTACCTCGACATCACCACCTACACGGTGCGGCGCCCACCAGACGCCAAGGGCTTCGTGGTTCTCACGCGCTGGGCAGTGGAACGGTACTGGTCGTGGATCGTGGGCCAGCCGTCACTGCCGCGACCACGAACGGCTGCCTGAGATGAGCGAGTCGCTGATCACG
Source organism: Streptomyces sp. NPDC005648 (assembly GCF_040605395.1). Lineage (NCBI taxonomy): Bacteria > Bacillati > Actinomycetota > Actinomycetes > Kitasatosporales > Streptomycetaceae > Streptomyces > Streptomyces sp. NPDC005648. The sequence continues at coordinate 54,098 of NZ_JBEXCS010000012.1, forward strand.
TGGGCGGCAAATCACGTTGATGACACGGCGGCTGACCCGCCGCAAGGCCTGTCCCGCCGAACGCCGCGACGTCGCCCACAGCTACGTGATACAGGAAGCTGCCTGACCTGCCGCCAGGGCCGTTTGCGGCAGCGGGGCATCAAGCTCGGGGCATGGATCGGCAACCAGCGCTCCCGGGCAGCAACCTCACCCCGGAGCAGGTGGAGTAACTCTCCAACATCGGCATGCGCTGGGCGAGGAAGGAGACGACCGATTGGGCAACAGAGGTGTGCCATCACCGCGCCACGTCCCCCTCTCGGACCTCTGTACGTCTCGGCTGGCGCCGATCCTGTCAGGGCGCGGAAGAGGAATCAGCGATCTATCCTGACGCTATGGGCCGACATGTCCAATATCCCAATTGGGCTTCCTCCGGAAGCTACGGGAGGCAAGATGCCCATCGTCTTCATTCATGGAGTCAACAACCGTAAGGGCCCTGGCTACGATCAGGTAGTAGGTACTCGCGACGCCCTTTTTCGAGACGTTTTCCTAGCAGCGGCAGGGCTGCCCGACACCGGTGTCATCAACCCGTACTGGGGTGACGCTGGGGTTCGTTTCGCCTTCAACCTCGATTCTGTCCCCACTGGCAGGGAACACGCTGTAACCCTTGGCTCCGCAGGGCAGGACTCCTTCTTCTTGCTGGCTGCTGCGGCATCCGCTGCAGCCCCAGAAGCTCCTTTTCCGGATGCTGTACTGCTCACCTTGGCGCGGCGAGACCTCGATTCCGCCCTCGATCTGCTGTACCTCGCCGCAGTGCATGTGGCTGAGGGCGACGAGGCTCAATCGGTGGCGCTGGCCGCCCCGCTGGCCCAGTACGCCCTCGCGCATAGAGCAGCTCCGCCGCCCTGGCTTGCGCTGACTGAACCGCCCACGCTCGTTGATGACGAGCAGTTCATCCGCCGCCTCCAAGAGGATCTTCAAGCCGCTGAACCTGAGCCAGCAGGGCCTCCTGTAGTAAGACTCGGCTTCATCGGGGAGGTGTGGGAGCGAGTGCGGGAAGGCGTCGATCGCCTGCACCACGAGGCGGCCGATTTTGTGGGAAAGTCCGCATGGAACGCCGCACGCGAGCTGCTCGTGCCCACAGTCCCCCGTTTTCTCGGTGATGTGTTCGTGTACCTCGAGGGACGCGGGAGCACGTCCGATCCCGGGCCAATACCGGACCGGGTGATGGCTGCCCTGCAAGAGGGCATGAGGGGGCGTACCGCAGATGACCCTTTGATCGTCGTTGGCCACAGCCTGGGTGGAGCGATCGCCTACGACATGCTGTCGAGCTTCTGTACGGACACGACCGCAGATGTTCTCTGCACAGTGGGCTCCCAGGTAGGACTTCTGGAAGAAATGAAGGTTCTCGCAGTAAGTGACGACGACACAACAGGGCGCAAGGTGGCGAAGCCGCCTAACGTCGAGCACTGGATCAACGTCTTCGACTACAACGACGTGCTGTCATACAAGCTGGAGCCGATCTTCGCCGACGTGATCGACTACAGCTATCCAAGCCATGACCTGCTCAGAGCCCATGGTGCTTACTTCGGGCAGCCATCGTTCTTCCAGCGTTTGGGCGTCCGTGTCCAGGAGGTACGGGGACGATGACCACGGTCCTCGACAAGCAGACGAGGGACGCAGCCCTGCACGCCTTCGTGATAGGTGTCGGCGCTTACAGACACCTGCCCGGTGGCTCAGGACCCTTGATGGCGAACACACTGGGACTTGAGCAGATCCAAGAGCCTCCGTTGTCAGCTCATGCTTTCCTGGACTGGCTTACCGGCGACTACCCTCATCCTTCAGGCGCGCCGCTGGGCAGCATCGAGCTGTTGATGTCGACAAGCGACGGCCCCTACAGATATGCCGGGCATGACATAGCGCCGGCAGACCTTCCCAACGCCCAACTCGCGGCCAGCAGTTGGATCAAACGCTGCAACGCAAACCAGGCCAACGTCGCCCTGTTCTACTTCTGCGGTCACGGCTTGGCTCGGGATCACCAGTATCTCCTCTTGGAGGACTTTGGGCAGGCTCCGCTGAATCCGATGTCGACGAGCATTGACCTCAACCGCATGCGGTACGGCATGGCCAGCTGTCAGGCGGATACTCAGGTTTTCATCACTGACGCATGCCGCCAGGTGAAATGGGACTTGAGGAAAATTTCTGACACCCTAGGAGACCCACTCATACCGCCTATCTGGGGGGGAAACACCGATAGGAACACGCCAGTCCTACTTGCCACCCGCAAGGGCGGTACCGCTCTCGGAGCGCCTGGGCAGGTCACATATTTCACGCAAGCACTTCTGGCCGCGCTCCGCGGCGCAGGGGGCGAGGACCCCGGGAACAACGACACGTGGGTGGTCCGCTATCGCAGGCTGGCAGATGCCGTTCAGGATCTTCTGACCTACGGCACCTTCGGTCCGGCCACAGGGGAGCGCCAGTGTTGCCGCACGGACGGCGAGTCGGAGAACGTGATTCTGGGCCACCTTCCTGGACCGCCCTTGGTGTCCCTCCAAATCGACTACGACCCTCCCGACAGCGCCAAGGTCGCGACCCTCAGCCTTGACTCATCTCACCGGAACTTCCACCAAACCAGGAAACAGATCGCCGGTCCATGGCAACTGGAGGCGCCGGCCTCTTGCTGGTACCAGCTTCAAGCCTCCTACCTTGATGGAACGTCTTGGTCACGCCCCGTAGCAGTACTGCCGCCGCTGCCTCGTGTGCCCGCGGTTCACACACGGCGGAGCAACGCCCCGTCAAACCCGGCACCTGACGCGCCGTGATTCGACACACATCCACGATCCAGGGGAAGCGCACAGGAAGTGGGGAATCGAATGGCGAACAGCCCCATGGACAGGCGCGCCTTCGGCGGGCAGCACGATCGGCCCACCGGCCAGGGCGCGGAGTACACAGGTCGATACCTGGTGCTGCTCGAACCAGATGACCTGGACAACGGGCTGAACGCGCTGCGTTCCTCCGCCGACATCGCGTCCGTCGAGCGTGTCGGAGGAAAAATTGAGGCCGCGAACGTCACCGACTTCCTTGAGCGCCCCGACGTCTCGGTGCTCTTCGAGGAACTCGGCGCCGCGGTCGTCGAAGTGCGGCCCGCGAAACGCCATGCGCTGGTGACCACGGCCGAGGCGACATCGTCGATCATCGCAGCGGAGCCGGAGCGCATCGTCTACGCCTCACCGATCACCGTCGCGACGCAGGCGCCGACCGAATTCTTCCCGGCATACCGCAGTGACGAGGACGTGGTCGCCCGCTACAACAGGGCCGCATCCGCCGCCTCCCAGGACCCGCCCTGGGACGAGCAGCAGTGGACCTGGGGCCTACAAGTGATCCGCGCCAACCTGTCCAACCTGTCCAACCTGACGGGCCGCGATGTGAAGATCGCCGTCCTCGACACCGGAGTGGACACCGACCACCCGGACCTAGCCGGCCGCATCGAGGCGGCGGCCTCCTTCGTACCTGGAGAGAGTGTCAAGGACTTCCACGGGCACGGCACACACTGCACCGGCACCGCCGCAGGTCCGGTCAACCCTCAGCAGGGACCCCGCTACGGCGTCGCCTGCGAGGCCCGGATTCTCGCGGCGAAGGTGCTGAGCAACGCGGGTACCGGCACCGACGGGCAGATCCTGGCGGGCATGGCCTGGGCCGTCGCCCGAGGCGCGCGAGTGATCTCCATGTCGTTCGGCGTCCCTGTCCAGCCAGGTGAGCTCTTCCCGCAGACGTACGAGAAGCTGGCCCAGCGCGTGCTCGCCCTCGGCACGGTGATCGTCGCCGCTGGGGGCAACCACAGTGAGCGACCTGGGTTCGTGGCGCCCGTCGATCGACCCGCCAACTGCCCCTCCATCCTCGCCGTGGGCGCGCTCGACAAGGCACTGACCACGGCATTCTTCTCCAACGGCAGCATCAACGATCAGTGGGGTGAGCTTAACGTCGCCGCGCCCGGCTGGCAGGTGCACTCGGCTGCCCCCGGGGGCGCGTACCAGCTAATGAGTGGCACCAGCATGGCCACGGCGCACGTCGCGGGTGCGGCCGCTTTGCTCGCCCAGGAGAACCCCAATGCCTCCGCGGTCGATCTCATGGCCAGTCTGCGCCGCTACTTCCCTCGGGACGGAAACCCGCTTCCGGCGGCCGTTCCCGTCATGAGCGCCCTCGCCGTGTTCCTGGAGGCACCTCACGCCCCCAAGGGGTCGATAGTGCCCCTCGAAGTTCTCGACCTGCAGACAGGGCACACCATCCACGCGCTGGCACACTGCGGAATGGTAACGAAAGTGGACGTGAAAGAGGGCCCCCTGTACGTTCAGGCCAAACTCGCCGACGGTCAGGTCCTCACAGCGTTCGCCGACATGCATGGCACCGCTCGTGTGACCCTGAAGCCGCACAGCACTGCACTTGAGGATGAACAGCTGTCGATGGATAACGCAGCAACCAGCAGCAATGCGTTCCCCGCCCTGGAACGTGAGGTGGCAGCGCTGTACAGCGGTAGCTGGGCTCGCCTGTGGCGCCTGGCAGCGGACCAGAAGTCTTGGACGCCGGTGCCATTCGAACCGATCGCTCTGGTACTGCGATCTGGAGCGCTGCAGTGGGGTGTGGACGAGGCTGGCGGATGTGCACTGCAAGTCGGCGGGGACCACATCGCGCACCGCTGCGTCCTTCTTCCCCCCACCGACCAGGTCACAGTGACTCTGACCTACACCGGTGACGATGAGCTGGGCTTCAACGCCGGATACGTATTGCAGGCTCACAGCGACGACGAGCGAGCCGAGGCACTGCTGGCCTACAACGCAGCTGGCCAACTTACAGCCGCGCAGATTATCGCGGACCACTACGATCCGCTCGCCGAAACCATGCTCTACGACAAGGTGTCCAGCCCCGTAGGGGCGATTGTCGGCGGATACCACCTGCTACGTTCACGCGCACTCGGACAAACGTGCGAATGGCCCAAAAATCTCGCTGACTGGTTCCCTCAACTGCCCGACGCCGCTGTCATCCGGATCGGCCAACTGCTACAAGCCTCAGAACCTGATCAAGATGAAGTGCGTGCCCGAATCCACCAGGCCCTAGACGTCGGCTTGCCTTCGTACACCGATGGTCTGCGGTGGCTGTACCGCGCCACCGAACTGCTGCTGGCAGCTACTCCCGAAAGCGAAGATGTTGCGGCCGCCTACCAACATCTTCGCCCATACGCCGACGCTGCCGATTGGGACGCGGTACTCACCAGCTTCCGCGGCGATCCGAATGAGCCAACGGTCGAACAGCACACCGGTCCTCTTGATGACCTTGAGAGAACGGAAAACACGGTACCCCTGGTACCTGTTCGTTACGCTTCGTAACATTTGCAGGTCCATGCGCCATGTACAGACGGGCTGTGACGTAGCCCCGCTTCTATGGCGTCGAGTCGCCTCCCTGCCACACCCCGAATCGACTGAGAGCAGCTGCGCAGCGTCGGGAAAGACCGGCGCTCCCCTCGCCTTCGGGGCCAAGGCTGAGAGCGGTCATGGCTCAGTTCTCAACCCTGTCCACAAACCAGCCGACCTGATCTTCGGGGTGGGAGGACAGATCCGTGACGGGCCCGCCCCAGGGGCCTCATCCACCGGTACTGCGGGCGGATTCGTCCTGGTTCCGGTCTCCACGCTGGTTGAGGGTCCGGGTCAGCTCACGGTTGGTTTCCCGGGCCGCCGCCAGATCGGCCTGGCTCTCTTCCAGGTCCTCGGTCAACTCGACGTTGCGCTGCTCGAGCCGCGTGATCGTTCGCTGCAGTTCCTCGATGTCGGTGGGAGCGCCGAGGCCCGACTCGCGCCACGTCTGCTCGCCCAGCTCCTGGGACAAGCGCTTCTCCAACTGTTGAATTCGTGCGGACAGGCGGACGGTGCGGGCCTGCGCGTTCGCGAGATCGGCCTGGAGCGAGGCCCTGCTCACCGCGGAGGCACCCGATGCGGGGTCCCGCTCGGCCGGCTCGAGCTCGGCAGCGTGGACCATGGCGAGCAGATCCCGGTGCCGGTACAGGAAGGTCCGGTCCACCCCGGCCTGACGGGCGATGCCCGAGACCGTGATGTGGTTCCCCTTCTGCGCCGCAGCGTTGACGGCCTTCACCACCCGCTGGCGGCGCCGGTCGCCATCCGCCTTGCGGCCGGCGCTCATCGCGGAGTTCATGCGGTCCTTCGCGGTCGGACGTCGGGCAAGGGCTGGGCGATGCGAGGCATCCCCAGCATCACGCTGCGCCCCCGGCGGATGACCGAGACCGCCTGCTGGATCTGCGCCTGCTCCTCCTCGGTGAGATCGCCGAGGTCAGCCTTGACGCGGTTGATCAGTCGACGGACCCGGCGGATCTCCTCCTGGGACGGCAATGCCTCGGTGCGTGCCCAGTCGTCCGCTTCAAAGGCGGACATCAGCTTCTCGCGGCTTCGTAGGAGGTCTGCGTGGTACGCCTCCAGGTCCGGCAGGTAGGAGACGTCGGTGTGGAAGTGTTCGCAGCCCAGGCAGCGGAAGCGCAGCGGGCAGCTGTGCCCGCCAGCCGCCACGTTCGTGGGTTCCCTGCACACGCCGTACGCCGTGGCGACTTCGCCGATCTCGCGCCGTACGTGCTCGGAGTCCAAGAGTCCCTGAACCTGGCGCCACACCCGCTTGCCGTGCCGGTCGAACTGCATGACCGCGACCCGGTCGATGGCCTCGCGTCGCCTGTCCTGGCCGATGCGGTAGTACGCCTGGCTGGTCTGTAGCTGGCGATGGTCCATGAGGTCCCTGAGGACCTCCGGCTTGACTCCCGCGTCGGCGTGCCGCTGGGCGAAGCTGTGCCGGTACGCGTACGGGAAGATCTTTCCCTTGTCGAACGGCAAGAGTTTCGTAACGGGTTCGCCATCCACTTCCACTTCGATGGGCACGAGGAAGTCGGGCAGTGCGCGGACCCAGTTCCGGTGCTGTTCCCAGATACCGGCGATGGGTTTGGTTCCCCACGGGTTGGCGACCGGAGACGGAAGCAACTTCAGCTCGGAGGAGGGAGTGTCGGGGAAGCGCCGTCGTACGCGTTCCTGCTGAGCGGTGACCACCGCTGCGGTCACTTTGGCGATCGGGAGCCTTCTGCCCAGCCGGAACGCCTTGTGGTTGTCGTAGAGGAGCACGGGGCTGCCGTCCGGATCTCGCTCAAGGCAGTCCAAGGGGAGCTGGCAGACTTCGTCGGGCCGACGGCCCGTGTCGATCAGCAGTTCCGTGCAGACCCGTACTTCTGTGCTGCTCATCTCCTCCAGGAGGTTCAGGTTGTCGCAGAGCTGCTGCATCACCTCGTCGGGCAGGTCCTTGCCGGCCTCGGTGTCCTCCGGGTCATCGGGCATGTCCTCGGGCCCCATGACGAATTCGGCCCGCAGACCTTCGAGGATCTCGCCCTTGCCTGTGAGGCCGAGGGTGCGCCACCGGTTCAGGATCTTGCGTACGGTCCGCGCCATGTAGAGGCGCTGGTGCGCGCTCAGCTGCCCGCTCTCCGTCTTGAAGGCGAGCCGGTTACAGAACGCGACGATGTCGCGTCGGTCGAGCAGCGCGACGATCTGCCCGCCGTCCTCGCGCTGGAGGCGCAGGCTCTTCGAGAGTTCCACGATCGCGTCGATCTGCCGCTGCAGCGTGCGCCCGCCGCGTTTACCGCGGCGCCGGGGCAGATCATCGGCGGCCCAGATCCTCATGGCCTCGCGGAGCGTGTCCTGGCGGATATCCGTAAAGTCGGCTGTACCGCCGAACCCGAAGATCGTGAGGTCCCATACGTCGCGTCGCGACTCCTCCTCCGGGGTCGCACCGAGCCGGCGGACGGTCCTGCGCATGGCCGTGACCAGCGAGACGGTGTGGGCCCGCAGCCCCGCCGCCTCCGGATCTTCGAGGCCGTCGAGGGTCTCGCACCGCAGGAGACGGAGACGGTCGCAGATCGCCCGCAGGTTGTGCCCGACCGTCCGCACGCCGTTCGCGGTGCGCTGCTGCACGCAGTACAGAAGCTCGGCGACCAGCCGTCGCGGAAGGCCCCGCATGCTGACCTCGCGTCCCATGTGGATTGGCGGAGTCGTCAGCCGCCACAGCTCCTCGTCGCCGTCGAAGGTGCCGGTGAGCTTCGCCTTGCTGAGCTTTTGCCGGTGCGCGTCGCAGTACAGCGTGCTCGGGGTGACCCGCTGACGCAGGCAGGCCGCCACTCCGCAGGCTCCATGGCCTGGAAGCGGCTGCGGGAAAGGGTGGACGAGGAACTCGTCGAGAGAGATCTTCAGCCGGTGTTTCCGCTGGTAGTGGTGGTTTTGGCACAGCGCTGCGGTCGGGCTCCGCCAGGGCCGCTCGCAGCCCGGCAGCCGGCACAGCTCCTGCCGGACGTGGACGACGTTGTACCGCTCCTGCGTGCCGAGGAAGTCCTCGACGCTCAGTCCCGACTTGTTCCATCGGATGCGACAGCCGGAGCACAAAGGGCCCCTGCTCTCGTACCCCTTGTCGCATCCCCGCACCTGGCACTCCGGCATCCCGATCACCGGGTGGTCCTGCGGATAAAAGAGAACACCCAACTCCCAGTCCCAGGAGATGAGTTCGAGGAACTCTGGATCCAGGGCCTCGACCAGTTCCTCGGTCCTCACAGCAGCCGCCGGCGGCCGCAACGGCAGGGGGATCGCCGACATCAGCGCTCACCTCGTCCGTACAGCTCCCGAGGAGACGGAACCCGTTCCACCGCCTCCCGCAGCCGGGCTCGATCCGGGATCACATAGGGACGGGCCGACTCGGGGTGTTTCTGCCCCAACAGGGCCTGGACCTCGTCGAGTTCGCCACCGGCGTCCGACACATTGCTGCCGAAGGCGCGACGCGCCATGTGCGGACCCACCTTCCTGGAAAGCCCCGCTCGCCGCGTCAGCCGCTCGAACAGCTCGTAGATCGCCTCCGGCGTCATCGGCGCTCCAAGCACCCCGCGAAAGAGGTTCACCAGCAGGAAGTCGCTGCCGCCAGCGCCGAGAAGGGCGAACCGCTCATCGGCGTACTGGTCGTAGGCCTGCACGACGAGGAAGTCCACGGGCTGAATCCAGGACTCCCGGGACTTGGACCAGGCACCGTTGGCGTTCTCCCGGCGCCGCACGTGGATGTGGGGCCCCTTGTAGTCACATCCGAGTGCACGCGAGTCCGCCAGCATGTGGCAGTCGGAGCGATGGAGGCCCGCCGCTTGTCCGCGCCGCAGACCCACCCGCCCCAGCAGCAGCACGACCAGTCGATCGCGGGCGCAGCGGCACTCCATGAACATGCCGACGATCTCCTCGTCGGAAGCCCGGTCGACCTCGGTCTCCGGCTCCTGGAGCCGGTGGCGGGCCCGGAGCCGGTAGAACAGCCCGGAATCCTCCCCCTGCGCCTCCGCCGGCAGGTCCCGGCTGTCGCCCAGTTCGTAGAGCTGCCCGAGTACGGACCGCGGTACCTCGGCGATCGAGACCGCGTACGAGAGGAACCCGCGGGTTGCCGAGAGCACGACGTTGATCCGGCGCTCGCGCCGAACCGGCGTGCCGCCCGGACCAGACTGGACAACGACGGGACCGTCGCCATTCGCTCGGGAGGGAGTGTGCCTCAGCCAGACGATGAACAAGCCGAGGTCGCGAGCGGCCTTCCTCCAGTCGCGGCCGGTTGCGCCGCACCACCGGAGGTAGAGCGCGGCGCCTCCCGCGTTCGTCTTGGTCGTGAGTTCGGCCCGGCTTCGGCCGAAACGCTGGTATCGCCCCCAGCTGTCGGCGACGGGGACGACTCGGAGGTCGTCATCAAGGACGGTCCAGTACCGCGTGCCCGAGGGCAGGACCACAGGAAAAGCCCGCATCTGTAACTCCGGTGCTCTGACGGATCATGCAACAACCCGCCACAGAGCCACACCCCGCGAGTACGAGCGTCCAAGCACCAACGAGGAACACTCGCACCACGTCACACCACACCTGTAGGAACCCCGTAGAACGTCGCTTCTCTGGGGTTCCAACGGCTGACATGCTGTGAAGCTCACATCGGCGCAGCTCAACGCTGGTGCTACGCAACCTAACCATTGCAACATGTGTGGCGCTATCGCCGGTTCGGGTGATCTGGGCACACCGAGATCAAGTTCGTTCGTGGGACGCCTGGTCGGGCTGGGCATTCGGGCTGATAGCCGACAACCCCGCCGATGGGTCACCGCCCTCTGACCTGGGACGAGACGATCAGCTCCCGCATGCCCACCCCCGTTGAGGCCAGACGGCTCCACCTGGCCAAGGGTGTCCCGCTGCTGCGGATCGTGCGGACGGCCGCCGGCCCGGACGGGACGGTGGTCGAGGTCAACGACACCCGCATGTCCGCCGACGACTTCGAGGTCGGATACGCCGTCACCCGCCACTCCGCAGCCCGCCTGCCGGGCTGAACTGCCGGCACGCGGCAAGCGGGGTTGGCCCCGGCGCAAGCCGGACACGTTGTACGCCGACCGCGGCTACGACCACGATGTGTACCGTCGCCGTCTGCGCGAGCGCGGCATCGTCCCGAAGATCGCCCGGCGCGGCGCGCCGTATGGCTCGGGTCTGGGCCGAGTCCACTGGGTCGTCGAGTCCGCTATCGCATGGCTCCACGGACCCCGCCGCCTACGGACCCGCTGGGAAACCCGAGACGACATATACGACGCCTTCCTCCAGCTCGCACACTGCATGACCCTCGCCCGTAAACACCCGGCTTTCTGAAAGCACCCTTAGCGCCGTGAGATGTCTTTCCCAGGTCCTGGCCTCGATGCCCGGCATCGGGGTCAGGACCGCCGCCCGGATCCCCGTCGACGTCGGTGACGCGAGTGCCCTCCCGAGCTCTGGTCACCTCGGCGCCTACGCCAGCCTGGCGCCCGTCGCCCGCGCCTCCGGCTCCTCGACCCGCGGCGAGTACTCCTCCCGGCGAGGCAACAAACAGTTCAAACGGGCCTTCTATCTCGCCGCGTTCGCGTCCCTGTCACAACTCGAGTCACGCGCCCATTACGACCGGAAACGACGCGAGGGCAAGCACCACGTCGCCGCCATCGTCGCACTCGCCCGACACCGCATCGACGTCCTCTTCGCCATGCTCAGAGACGGCACCTTCTACCAGCCACCGACCACCACAACCGGTCGACGAAGACCATCGGGGCACCTCTTGCCGGGCCTTCTCCGCCTCCTCGGCGGCCTTCTCCAGGTCGGCGAGCATGTCGGGGTCGAGGCGCATCCCGGCGGCGTCGTGGAGGGCCCGGACCGTGGCGGAGTCCACGCTGACCAGCTTCAAGTCCACCTCACCCCGCTTCGCGGCCTCCGTGATCGCGCCCTCCAGCAGGGCCTCGAAGACCCCGGCGTCCCTCCACTGCTGGAAGCGGACGGAGAGGGCTTCGCAGAGCACGGCTTGATTGCCCCGTCCGGTGGCGCTACGGCCGCGACGGCCTCCGCCCCCTCACCGGCCGCCCTCGACAACCCCCAGGACCGTTCCCACGACGACCGGCGGTAGGCCGACCGCCGGGCCGAGGAGAACGGCAGGCGGGGGCCAGTCGAGTGGTGTGGCCGCGCAAGGCGCCTGGAGGTGGAGGGCCGAGGGAACAGTCTTCCGGCAGGCATGAGTACCCGGAGGAGTTGGTATGGCGCTCGCTGTCACTCTCAAGAGCCGGGACGCGATTCCCGGCACGGTAGCGTACCAGGTGTGGTCCTATCAGGTGTCCGGGACCCCGGGCGAGTTGCCGAAGGATCAGCGGATCGCCCTCGGGCTGCCGACGGACATCGATGTGCGCGATCCGAGTGAGTACCCGACCGTGGCGGCGCTGGCGGGAACGTTCGTCGAGGACGATCCGAACGGCATCCGCCAGTACGTGGGCCGCACCGTGGGGACCGCGGGCTCCGCGGTCATCGCGTTCGTCGCTCCCTCGACGGACGCGACCTGCGAGGCCATCCTGGTGAAGGCCCCCACGGGGCAGGCGTGGGTCGCCCTGCCTTTCACTACGCTCGGTTCGTCGCCCAGCCACGTCCAGGTGCTTCCGGCGCCGCGGAGGGGCCCGGCCGTATTCAACGGCCGGCCACTGTCCGACTTCCGGGGCACCCTGCCGTACGCCAGCGAGGTGGTTGGCGTCTACCAGCCGTTGGTCGGCTGGCTGGGGGCGTTGAGCACGATGCGGGCGGCCGAGCGCGGGGGCGGCCAACCGGTGCCCAGCCGGGAGGCCTTCTCCAGTGACGCCGCGTCGACCCTCGACGACGGCACCTTCGCCGCCCTGGCCGAACAGGCCCAGGCGGTTGCGGGCTCGGTGTCGCCGATCGGGATGGTGAACCTGTTCCGCCAGTACTTCTTCGAGTTCGACAGCTTCCTCGGCACCCCCGCCGGTCACCTATGGCTCAGCCCCGGGGGCACGGTCGAGCTCGTCGAGACCAGCACCCGCCGCACCCTGGTCGAGAAGACCGCCGAACTGTCGGAGGAGACCACCCGCCAGACCGAGGAGACCCTCAGCAGCCAGGACGACGTGGCCGACGCCGTGAAGGAGTCAAACGCCAACAACACCAAACTCGGCGTCAGCGCCACGGGCGGCGTCAATGCGCCGATCTACCACGCCGAGGCCAGTGCCAACTTCAGCACGGACAGTACCGTCAGCAAGTCCTCTGAGGAGACCCACAAGCGCTCCCGCACCCAGAGCGCGAAGGTCAGCAGCCAGATCAAGCGGAACTTCAAAACCACGTTCAAGACGGTCACCGAGACCACGGATACATCGAGCCGCCGCTACGTCGTCCAGAACACGACCGCGAACCTGGTCAACTACGAGCTGCGGCGCAAGATGCGCAAAGTGGGGGTACAGATCCAACACATCGGCTCGCGGCTGTGCTGGCAGGTCTACCTGGACGATCCCGGTGCCTCCCTCGGACTCGGCGAGCTCGTCCACGTGGTCACCGCGCCTGACGTGACCGGCATCAAGAAGCCGGAGCCGCCCCCCGTGCCGCAGGCCAAGGTCGTCGAATTCACCGGACAGTTCCCCATCCTGAAGTACCCGGGGACCAAGGACGGGCCCGACGAGGACAACGCGGACTTCGTGTTCCTGGAGGGCCCGCCGCACGACCCGCCCTTCCAACCGGACGAGCCCAAAGGCCTGATGAGCTACGACCGGGCGCACCACATCATCGCCGAGGCGCCCTTCACCGCCGGGCCGCCGGCTCCGGGCTACTCGCTGGCGATGGCAGCGGTGAAGTCCGCGCAGTCAGGCGGGAAGCCGTGCAAGTTCGTCGCGCAGGAGTGCAAGGTCGAGAACGCCGCCGCGGGCCAGTTCCGGGTGACCGCGAAGTCCCTCAACGTCGGTGACATGAACGTCATCGACCTGACGTTCACTCTGACCTGGAATCCCCCGGCGACCGCGCAGGATCCCGCGCAGGCCCAGTACCTCGCGGACCTGGATGCGTACGAGGAGCAGGTCGGCCGTATCCAGCGCGAGGCGTACGCCAACGCCGTACGCGAGCGCCTGAAGCTGGTCAGTTCCGTCCGGCCCCGTTCGGCTGACGACCTGCGGACCGAGGAACGCCACAGGGTCTACCGGCAACTGCTCGACAAGATCACTCCACTCTTCGACGACCCGCACTTCAACGCCGAGATGCTCGCCCAGACCTTCGACGTCGACGAGATGCTCTACTTCGTGGCGCCGGACTACTGGAAGCCGCACCCGGACCCCGGCGACATCAGCGGGAACTCGATCAGCCGGAACCCGGTGCCGAGGCCTCCGTGGGTCCCGCAGCTTCCGGAGCCCGGTACCTGCTGGGTGGACCAGATCGCCGGTGAGACGGTGAGCGGTTGGTACACCCGGACCGGGAAGAGCCCGGACCCGGAACGGCAGCCGCAACCATCTTCCGAGGCGGCGGCAGCGGCCGACCTGTGCGACGCGCACCCCGAGTGGCGACTGAACTACCTGATCACCGAGGAGACCCTCCCCGCCCCCGTGGGTAGCTCACTGGGCTGGCGCATCCAGATCGACGGCGACCCGCGGCGCAACGAGTTCCTCAACGCGGCCTGGGTCAAAGCGGTGTTCCCCGTGCGGCCCGGTCACGAACTCCAGGCGATCCAGTGGCTGGACAGCACCATCGAGGGACATGCCGCGCTGGGACGTCCATACCCCTTCAACCCGAGCACCGACCCGCCGGAGTACCAGAACAAGTCGGTCGGCGAGGTGCTGAAGCTGCTCGCCCAGAAGCTGGCGGTCACCAACACGGACCCGACCAGGACGGTCGCCCAGGAGAAGGTCTTCGAAACCGGTTTCGATCCGCTCGCCGGCGGCTTCCAGCCCGCCCAGCCGTACCAGATCTTCGACCAGTGGGTCGAGGTGCTGCCAACGGACCAGATCGTCGCGGTGCCTGTGAGTTACGACCCGAAGACGGGCCAGCAGCTGTGAGGCCGGATCGGCAGCCCGTGGCTGGGGGTGCTGCCTACCGACCGGGTGTCAGTCGTGAGTCCGGGGGCGGTCCCAAGACTGGCGAAGAGGTCTGACAGGTGCCCGCTACCGAGGTGGTGATCGTCAGCGGGGCCGAATACGCCAAGTACGAGCCCGCCGCCGGCGACACATGGGTTCTGCGCACGTTCAGCCCGAGCATCTGGATCCAGATTGCGCGCAACTGGGCCGCCCAGGAGTTCCGCACCCCGGACACGACCGTCACGGTGTTCGACATCGCACGCGGCACGCAGGAGACGTCCGCCGACGGGAAGGCCTGGAAACGGGTGCAGACCCTGGAGCCACCGACCGCCGCCGAATGGTGGCGCATCACCGACAACAGGCCCGGACGGCGCCGGTACGAGCGTCCCGTCAGCCCCTTCACGACCAAGGACCGCGAAGCCACCCACGTGGCCTACCTGCCTGGTTCGGCGATCCCGCCGAACCGGGTCGCCCTCGACGATTCTTACCGGCCCGTCGGCGGACCGCGCCTAGGCATGCAGGACGTCTACAACTACATCTGCCGGATCGGATTGACCCGGCCGGGCACCCTGCGCGGCCTGCACCTGTTCGCGCACGCCGATGAGGACGGCCCGATCCTGCTCAACACCTGGTCGCCCGCGCCGCACGACCCCGGTCGCGGGCTGCTGGACATCGATGCGCGTGCCCATCAGGACTTCACCACGGCCAACATCCCGCGGGTTTCGGTACCAGACCCATTCCGTAGCGACGCCGACCGGGACAGCTTCATCGCCACGAATCCGCGGACGCGCTCGGGGTTCAACAGTGCTTGGAGCGAGGACACGACCGCCGTGGTCTGGGGCTGCCTCGGTGATCACTTCGTCAAGGAGTTCGTCGAGCAGGTCGCCGCGCAGCTTGCCCAGGCCAAGGCGAAAGCCGCCAAGCGTCCGGGCACAAAGATGCCAGCCGACCCCGCCATCACCATTCGCGCCAACGTACGCGGCAGCCTCGGTGAGGAAGACCGAGCTTTCTGGGCGGCGTTCTTCGGCTTGAACCCCGCGAGTGGGATTCCCACCACCATCGTCAAGCCCCTGAGCTGGGTGAAACAGAAGCTGATCGCTCTGAACCACGAGGCATACCCTGGCCAACTGGGTTCCGCCCTCGGGGCGGGCACCACGTTCCCCCGACGCCGAGTGCTGGCAGCCCCGCTCGGCGCGAGTACCTGGGTGAAACCGGCGGACCGGGACCGTGGCGTCAACGCCCTGATGCGAGTCGTGCCCAGGGAATTCGATACAGTTCTGGGCCTCTACCAGGGCCTCGGCTTCGTCTACGCACTCGATCTCGCCGACACCACATCGCCGTTCGGCCGTGGCTACGGACAGTTCCCGCCCGCCGCAGCAACGCCCTAGCCTGCGCGTTTCATCTGCGGTCGCGTCCGGATCATTATGAAAAGAGCGAAAGCGCCTTCTGAGAGAGTATTCGTGCAGGTTAGGTGCGAAATGCGACTCTCGCCCCTGCCCTGCTTTGAGGGCCTTCATCTCATGGGCGGCGAACGACGGTCTCCAGGGCGGATGCTCGACCATCCGTCTCATTCGCTTCCGTGCCTGGAAGCCCGTCTGATCCAAAAATTGACCATGCGGCAGGCACACGTCGTCGACCCAAGGCTGGCCTGGGCTCCGGCGGCAAGACGCCGGTCCGTACTTCCCTACCGTCCGCGCAGAGGGGAAGTACGGAGAAGGGTGCTCAACCACCTGTTCGAGCCGCCTGCGGTCTTGTGCTCAGCGAGGGGGGCAGTCTGGATGGGGCTGGTTCAGAGCCCGGGTGAGCTCCCGGTTCGCTGCCCGTGCGGCTTCCAGTTCCTCCGCTCGTTCCTCCAGCTCGCCTCGGGTGTCAACGAGTTCTTGCTCCAGCAGGGTGACGCGCCGCTGGAGGTCATCGATGTCCGTGGGCGCCCCGAGGCCGGACGCGGCCCAGACGCGCTCGCCGAGCTCGGCCGACAGCCGCTTCTCCAACTGCAGGACTCGTGCGGCAAGCCGCTTGTTGCGCTCCAGAGCGTTGGCGAGGTCGGTCTGGAGCGAGACCTCGCTAACCGCCGCCAGTCTGCCCTCCGCGACTGGAGTGTTGGCGGCGACATGGACGCGTTCGAGCAGGTCGCGGTGGCGATAGAGGAAGGTCCGGTCGACGCGGGCGGCTCTGGCGAGTCCGGAGACCGTGATGTCGCTGCCGTTCTTGACGGCTGTATCCAGGGCCTTGAGGACCCGTTCGCGACGTCGGGCTGAGTCGGCTTTCTTTCCCTCGATCATGGACGTCATTCGGCTGCCCCTCCTCCGCGGTAGTCGGGAAGTTCCGGTCGCACTCGGGGCATGCCGAGTGCGGTGACTCGCCGACTGCGGCGAACCACGGTGACGGCCTCCTCGATCTGCATCCTGTCTTCCTCGGTGAGTTCCTCGAGTCGCTCCTTGACGCGTTTGATTAGGCGGCGAACGCGCGTGATTTCCTCGTCGGACGGCATGGCCTCGGCCTTTGCCCAGGAGTCAGCGGCGAAGGCCGCCAGCCGTTCCCGGCCGCGGAGGAGATCCGCAAGGTATGCCTCCAGGTCGGGGAGGTAGGACACGTCGGTGCGGAAGTGCTCGCAGCCGACACAGCGGAACCGGACGGCGCAGTCCTCCCCGCCGGCGGAGACGTTGCTCGGCTCGGTGCAGAGCCCGTAGGGGACCTGTACTTCGCCGACGCCCCGGCGGGCGTGCTCGGATTCCAGTAGAGTCTCGGCCTGGCGCCAGATCCGGTTGCCCTTCCGGTCGAACTGCATGGCGGTGACCCTGTTGACGGCCTCTCGACGGCGCTTGTCGCTGACCCGGTAGTACCGCTGAGTCGTGTCGAGCCGCCGGTGATCCATCAAGACTCGGAGCACGTCAGGCGCGACGTTCTTGTCCGCGTGGCGCTGGGCGTAGGTGTGCCGGTAGGCGTAGAGGTAGATCTTCGATTTGTCGAAGGGCAGCATCTTCCTGACCCGCTTGCCGTCCTCCTCCACGACAACGGGGACCAAGATCTGCGGCAGGGAGGCGACCCAGGCGCGGTGGACGTCACTGACCGACTCGCTGTTGATGG
Organism: Streptomyces sp. NPDC005648; assembly: GCF_040605395.1. NCBI lineage: Bacteria > Bacillati > Actinomycetota > Actinomycetes > Kitasatosporales > Streptomycetaceae > Streptomyces > Streptomyces sp. NPDC005648. Next base: position 71,583 of record NZ_JBEXCS010000012.1, read on the forward strand.
CTTTGGCGCCGTCGGGGTTGGCAACCGGCGAGGGCAGAAGGACGAGCTGCTTGCGTGGGGTGTTGGGGAACCGCGCAAGAGCCCGTTCCTGCTGGGCGATGATCAAGGCGGCGGTCGCTTCGGCGATCGGAAGACGGCGGCCCTTGCGCAGGGATTTGTGGTTGTCATAGATCAGCTCCGAGTTGCCGTCTCCGTCCCGTTCCAGGCACTCCAGGGGCAGTGAGCAGATTTCGTCGGGACGGCGGCCGGTGTCGATGAGAAGTGCGGTCGCTGTGCGATGGAGCTGGTGGCCGTCGGGGTCGAGGCTGTCCAGGTGCTGGCAGAGCTGGCGCATCACCTCGACCGGGAGGTCGCGGCCGGCGTCGTCGTCCTCGTCGTACTCGGGCACGTCCTCCTGGCGGAGGGCGAAGTCGTCCCGGAGGCCGTGTAGGGGATGCCCGGGCTGGGCCAGGCCCAAGGTCCTCATGCGGGTGAGCACGCGCCGGACGTCGCGCGCGTCCCAGTGCCGGTGCAGGGCCGAGATCTCGCCTTGAAGCTGGAGGAAGAGGAGGCGGTTGAGGAATAGGACGATGTCGTCCCTGCCCAGGGGGCCCGGGTCGTGACCGTCGTCGTCGCGGTTCAGGCGGAGGCTCTTGGAGAGCATGGCGATGGAGTTGATCTGACGCTGGATAGGGGGAAGGGGGTTCCTTCCGCGCCGACGGGGAAGATCGTCGATCGCCCACTGCTGGGTGGCCTTGCGCAGCCACTGCTGAGAGATACCCCCGAAGTGGAGGAAGCCTTTGCTCAGCCCGAAGGCGGCGCCGTCCCAGGTGTCCTTGTGTCGTTCGGTCTCGGGAGACAAGCCGAAGCGGGCGAGGTGCTTGAGAAAGCCGAGTGCCAACTGTTTGCCCGTGGACTTCATCGCGCCGAGGTCGATGTCCTTGATCGAGGCGAGCTGCTGAGTGCGGACGGCATCGACGAACGGGCGAAGTTCCTGGTCCTTCTGCTTGATGCCCTTGGCGTTGCGGTCCTGCAGACAGTAGAGGACTTCCGCGACCACATGGTCGGGCAAGCCGCGCAGGCTGACGACGCCGTGCTCGACCACCGCCGGCGCGGTCCGCTGCCAGAGTTCCTCGTCCTCCAGTCGGCCGGTGCGGCGCAAGATGTTGCGTGTCTGGCGGTGTGGTGGGCAGTACTCGCCGTTGCCGCGGTCCCGGTAGCAGGCGGTCACCGCGCAGGGCCCGAGGCGCTCGAACGGCTGCAGGCCAGGCAGCCGGAGGAACTCCTCGATCGTCACGCGGTGGATCTTCTGCTGCTGGTAGCAGTGCGCCTCACAGAGAGCCTGGCGAATCGTTCTGCGGGGCCGGGCGCATTCGGGAACCAGGCAGGGGCGGGTGCCGATCGACCGCCAGTTGTGCTTGGCCGTGGCCACGAACTCCTCGATGGACTGCCCGGACTCCTTCATCCTCTTCTCGCAGCCCCGGCAAAGGGCCCGCTCGCGAGACGTGTAGGACATCTTGTCGCAGCCCTCGACGGGACAGATCCGACCGCCGAGCAGCTGGTGGAAGCGGGGGAAGGCGATGGTTCGCACGGAGGAATCCCAGGCGATGAGCCGGAGAAACTCCTCCGTCACCTCCCTCATCAGAGCTTCTTCGGGCGCCGGTTCCGGTTCCGGCAACGCGATCACCGCAGTGGTCACCGGTCCCCCTCCAGGAACTCACGGGGAGAGGGAACCCGCTCGACCGCGTCCCGGAGCCTCGACAGCTTGGGGTGCAGGTAGGGGCGGGCCGACTCCGGGTTCTTTTGACCCAAGAGGGCCTGCACCTCGTCCAGGCTGCCGCCGGCATCGGCCACGTTGCTGGGCATCGCATGCCGGCCCATGCGCGGCGTGACCACCCGGCCCAGCCTCGCTCGCCGAGACAGGGATTCGCACAGCTCACCGATCGCATCCGTGGTGATCGGCGAGCCATAGGGAGGGCGGAAGAGATTGACGAGCAGAAAGTCACTGCCGCCCGAGCCCAGCACCTCGTGCCGTTCCAGGGCGTACTGATCGAATGCCATCACCACCAGGTGGTCCACCGGCATGGCCCACGACTTCTTGGACTTCGACCAGGCACCGTTCTCGTTCTGCCGTCGCGTGACGTGAACGTGGGCCCCCTCGACCGAGCAACCCAGGGCCCGGGAGTCCATCATCAGGTGAGGATCGTTGCGGTGTAGGCCGGCGACCTGCCCCGGCCGCAGACCGACCCGGGTGAGCAGAAACAGCGTCAGCCGGTCACGAGCGGAGCGACAGGCCAGGAACATCGCCACGACCTCCTCGTCGCTGGCCCGGTCGATGTCCGTCTCCGGTTCCTGGACCCGGTGCCGGGCCCGCATCCGATAACGCATCCCTCCGTTCTCCGCTCGGGCAGCCGCGGGCAGGTCCAGGTCGTCACCGATCTCATAGAGCTGTTCCAACACCCAGGCCGGGGCCGCCTTGTTCGCCACCGCGTGCAGGAAGAACATCCGCACCGCGGTGAGCACCTTGTTGATCCGGATTTCACCCCGTACCGGCTTTGATCCCGGACCCGGCACCACGACCTGACGCGAACCGCCCCTGCCTGGCGTCCACTTCAGCCAGATCATGAACAGCCCCATGTCCCGGGCCGCGGTTCGCCAGTCACGCCGGGTGAGCAGGCACCAGAGCAGAAACAGACAGATGCCCTCCGCGTACGCCTTCGTCGTCGTCTCCGCTCGCCCACGCGCCAAGCGGAGTTCCTGCAGGAAGCGATCCGGCTCCGCGACGACACCCAGGTCGTCGTCCATGACAGTCCAGTACCGGGTGCCCGATGGGAGCACCACAGGGAATGCACGCACTTCTACCTCTACTCCATAACTCGATCTGCACGACCAGCCATAGAGCCACACCCCCCGAGAACCGTCGCAGCACCCCCAACGAGGGGGCCGTGCACGACGTCACGCCACGGCCAGGGAACCCCCAGAGAACGACGCGATCCCTGGCGATGACGCACGCATCCTCGGCAAGGTTGTCGGTGTCCTGCGCATCCTCTGATCGTGAAGGGTCTGCAACTGGCTACTGCGTCGGAGTGCAAGACCAGCAGAGCCGGAAGCCAATCTCGAGTACGCCCCTGTAGTACACCTGTTCTAGCAGGCCATGTCAGCGATGCGGGTTCCGGCGAATGACGACCGTACGTGGCGCAGGCACCTGCGGCCAGCCCGTACGCACGTGCAGGCCAGTCGCCGATGTCGAATCCTTCGCCAGCGTCAACACTTCCAGGTGCGGCAGCAAGCCGGTGTCGGCGACGGGTCGGGCATGAAAAGGGCGGCGGGCGGGTGTCCGCGCCGCCGCCCTTCAGCGGTGCCGGGTCAGCTGGTGAAGTAGAAGTACTGCCAGGCGCCGTAGGTGGTGGTGTTCACGCTGTCGCCGGAGGCGGGGTCGAGGTACGAGGCGCGGACCCGGGCGCGGACGCCCGCGGTGCCGGGGTGGCCGAGGTTGACGATGCACGTGCCGTTGGTGCCGAGGGCGAAGTACTCGGAGTCGGTCGTGTACCACTTGCCGCCCGAGTAGACCTGCAGGTCCAGGCGTTCCTTGCGGCCCCTGTAATAGGTCATGGTGGTGGTCAGGATCGCGTCGGTGTTCTTGTGGTAGTAGCGGTAGCGGGTCGAGCCGATGGTGCCGGTGCGGTAGTAGTGGGACAGTGAGCTCGCGGTCTTCACGTGCGCGTACGCGCTGGATTTGACGGTCCGCGGGCTGTAGCGGGCGTCGCCCTTGAAGACGGCGGTCACCGCGGTGTCGCGGGACATGTTCACGGTCGCCGTCAGGTTGCCGTGCGCATCCGCCTTGCCGCTCTTGATCAGCTTGTTGGGCTTGTCGGGGCCGTAGGGGTCGGCCCAGATCTCCACCGTGCGGTTGGTGTAGGTGGTGCCGAGGTGGGCGGTGAAGACGACGTTCTTGCCGTAGTCGTAGATCTTCTTGTTGTTGCTGAGCGTCAGCGCGGGTGTGGCGCGGGAGACGGCGACGGTGTCCGAGGCGGTCGCCGGGGTGTGGTCGGCGTCTCCGGGATAGGTGACGGTGTAGCGGACCGTGCCGCCGGCCGGGGGCACGTCGGTGAAGGAGAACGTGCCGTTGGCGCCCAGCTTCGCGGCCCCCAGGGATTTGCCCGCGGGGGAGAGCAGGTCGGTGCGCACAATGTTCACCGGTGTCCCGGCCGGCGGCACGAGGCCGGCGGTGAGGGTGCCCTTGACGGTGAGTGTCTTGGCACGCGGGGCGGTGGCGGGGGCGTTGACGGCGAGCGTGGTGACGTACTTGCGGGGTTCGGTCACCGTGTGGAACTCCATGGAGCCGGCTCTGCCGGTCAGCACGAACAGCTTGCTGCCGTCCGCGGACCAGGCGGTGGAATGCCCGCCCCAGGGCATCCAGTCGTGCGAGAGGTTGCGGACGCTCGGCGGGGCGTCGGCGCCTCCGGAAAAGACGTAGGTGTCGCCGGTGTCCTCGGTGTCCAGCGTGGTCGCCGCGATGGTGCCGTCCGGAGCGACGGTGACGGTCTCCGTCTCGTCCGCGACCGGGTACTCGCGCACCTTCGCCAGGTCGGAAAGCCGGTATTCGGTGACCGCCCGGGACCCCTGCCCGACCACCACGATCGACTGGGCGCCGGGGGTGAGCGCGGCGTCTGAATAGAAGCCGCCCTCGTTGGCGGTGACGCGGATCGTCGGGGTGGCGGAGGAGACGTCGTAGACGACAATCGGCCCGTTGCTGATCCCGCCGTCCAGGGCGACCAGGGTGTCCGGAGTGGCCGGGTCGGTGTACAGCAGCGGCGGGCTGGCGAAGTCGTGCGCGCCGGCAAGGTCGAGGGTCACGGTCGCCGGGGTCGCGCTCAGGTCGACCTCGCCGAGCCCGGAATCCCACTGGTCGCCGTAGCCGAACCAGATCCGGCCCTGCGTCAGGGCGAGATGGCGCGGCGCCGTTTTGGCGCCGGTCGGGTATTCGGCGGTCTGGGTGAGCGTCGCGGTGTCGAAGGCGACGATCTTGTCGGCGTCGGTGACCGCCGCGTACAGCGTGTCGCCGTCCGGGCTCAACTGCAGGTCGGACACCCCCGGCAGGCCGGTGAGTGTCTGGATCACCTTGCCGGTGTAGTCGACGACAAAGATGACGCTGTCGCCGCTGATGTACAGATGCTGGCGCGCACCGTCGACAACGGTGTCGCGGACGTCGCTGACATTGATCGGCACGCTGGTGTCCGCGGCCGCAGGACCGGCGGAAAGCAGCACGGAGCTGAAGAGGGCTGCCGTCGTGACGGCAGCCGCAAGTCTGTCAATACGCACGGAAGTTGACCCCCCAAGACAATGGCCGGCGTGAGCGGCCCGAGCCGGCCCCGTGGCCGGAGAGTGAAGCCTAGGGCAAAGCTCTGACACACCTTCCGCCACCCATCGGCGCTCCCCGCACGCACGCACCCGCAGAAGAGGGCCGAGGAGCCCGAGGGCGCTGCGCGACTCGCCCTGCGCACGGTCAGCAGAGCCGATCCGTCCCGAGGTGGCCGACCATGGCGAGATCGTCGCCGCACGCCTGAAGTACGAGGCCACCGCCAGGGTCTTGCGGCGCCAGAGCAGAAATCCCCTGGAGAAGAGCTGGACGGTCATGCCATGCTGACTCCCACCGAAGGGGCGTAGCTCAGCTGGCCAGAGCGCCGGTCTCCAAAACCGGATGCCGCAGGTTCGAGTCCTGCCGCCCCTGCCAGACGAAGTCGATGAGAGACCAGAGGATTCCGCCCGCTGGCGTCACACCGATGCCGAGAGAGTTGATGATCAAAGTGGACCGCCCCCTCGGACACCCCGGAGACCACTTGAGTGAGAGCAGCGCTCAGCCCCTCGGCATCGAGCTGCCCATCCCCCATCTGCTGAGCAGCGCAGACTAACTGATCGTTTCAGAATGAGAGGGGCAAGCCGAGGGGCTGTCAGTCCTCAAGGCGCTGAAGGATCTGTGTGAACTCGCCGTTCTCGATCAGTCCGGTGAGGACTGGGGTCATGTTGCTGATGCCGGCATCGCGGACGATGAGCCCGTCCGAGCGCCAGAAGTAGCGGCCGGAGAGGGCCTCCCCGCTGACGGCCCATCGCTTCATAAGGACCTCGGCCTGGGCGACGGTGATGATCGTCGCGCTCCACCGGGAACCGTCGTTGAGGTCCACGAAGACGTCGACGTTGTCCACGGACTCCAAGTCCTCACCGGCATTTGGCAGGAACGCGGCCTCGAACTGCTCTGTGTGGACGCGGTACCAGGGTCCGTCCCCGCTGCCCGATGGTGTTCTGTCGCTCATCGCGCGAGTGTGCCGGGCTGATTCTCCCTCCTCAACTGCTTTGTTCTGGCACGCTTCCGGCGTGAACAGTGATCTTGTGCCTGACGACTTGTGGGAGCGGATAGCCCCGCTGATCCCGTCCCGGCCACGGCGGCGGCACCGGTTTCCCGGACGGAAGCCAGTCAACGACCGTACTGCGCTGGCCGGGATGGTGTATGTCCTGCGCAAGGGCGTTTCGTGGGCGGACGTCCCGGCCGAGCGGATCGGCTGCTCCGGGGTCACCTGCTGGAGGCGGCTGCGGGACTGGACCGAGGCTGGAGTCTGGGCCCGCCTGAGGACGCCTGCCAGGTGCGAACCGGCAACGCGCTACGGCGGCCTGGGGCAATCTGGCCATCGGCGTCCTGAAGATCGCCGGTGTCACCGATATCGCCGCCGGCCTGCGCCGAAACGCCTGCGGTCTTCTGCGGCCGCTCATGCTCCTCGGGCTCTTCTGACTGCTGCCTGTACGGACCGGGCGGGGAAACGTGGTTGATCGGCCGGTGCCCCTCGTATAGCAATGCCCTGTGATACGTGGTGAAAGGACCGGGCTGCGTGCCCGGCATGAGAGCGACGTCCCAGTTCTCCACTCCGAGCTGTACGACGATGTGGCCACACGGTCACGCGCCGACTCTCGTCCGTGGCGGCCCGTCCCATCAGGTTCGGGTCACTCACCCTTCGCTGTGACCGGACCGTCGGACGAGGCGGCGTGCTTCTCCATTGTCGAGCTGGAGTCGCAGGAGCTGGCGGGTGAGGCCCTGCTCTGGGGCATCGACACACACAACCGGACGGCTCACATCGGGATCGCCCTGCGCCCCGCATTCCGCGGCCGCGGGCTCAGCGTCGATGTCCTGCACGCGCTGTGCGGGTACGGATTCGCCGTACGCGGCCTACAGCGCCTGCAGATCGAGACCCTCACCGGCAACACCCCGATGCTCGCGGCGGCAACCAGGGTCGGGTTCACACGCGAGGGAACACTGCGGCGCTCGGCCTGGGTGTACGGCGCCTACGCAGACGAAGCCGTCCTCGGCCTCCTCGCGAACGATTGGACGCCCCGGAGCTGAACAGCAGGAGCCCGGTTTCGCGAGAGAGAGATGCGAACAAAGAGGGCAGGAAGGAACTTTGACGAAGTTCTGGGGCGTCGGTGGTACAGCGGATGTAGTCGCGTACGCCGAGCGGGCCGGCGTGCCTGTGCGCATCGTGTGGCCGGAAGGCGCCGGCCGCTGACGAGCTCCGGCAGAGGGGCCCGCCCACCGGGCGGGTCCGCCCATGAGGCGCTATGACTTTTCTGCTTGACGACGGACCCCCACCCCTTCGCGGCCTCCGCGGGGGCAGTCCCGGTACAGCGGGTTCGCACCACTTCCGTAGCGCTTGCACGTGCCGGAGCACTTGGCGCACACCCCCTCTTCAGACGGGCCCCACCCCGGAACCGGATTGTCCCTCAACGGGGTCACTGTGGGTGTGGCCGTGTCACTGATCACGGGGCCCGCCGACCTGACGCGCGGCGGGCTCACGCGTCAGCCCATCGAACGCAACCGATCCAGTTCGCTCCCGATCCCGTCCCGCAGCACGTCATGCTGCGGACCCAGCCTGAACCCCTCGTCACTCCACCGGTCACCCGGATACAGCCACACAGGCTTGCCCACCAGCTCGGCCGGCTCCCACTCGAACCGCGGCCAGACATGGGCATGAAGGAACGGATCGGTGTTCCCCGGAATCTCCAGGTTGACCCGGCGGAAGTCGGGGTCCAGGCGCCGGCAGACGCGCTCAACGGCTTCTCCGAGCCGTTCCATGTCGGACAGAAACGACAGTCGCCTCGCCCTCGGCAGGTCAGACAGCCGCTGTACACCCGGCTCGTCCACGAGGAGAACCGAGTAGCCCGGCAGGAACTGAACGTCGCCGATCACTGCGAACCCCGACTCGAGCCGCCGCAGCACGGTCGGGTTCTCACCGCGCAGAGCAGCCCCGATCCGATCCATCCGCCAGTCACCAGTCATGGCCCCAATTGTTGCCCGTCCGCAGGTCAGGTGCCCCATGGTGCTCTGGTTGCGGTGGCTGACCTGCTGTGGTGTTTGGCACGCCGGTCGGGAGAGTCTCAGCCGGAGGACGCCGTTGGCGTGTGCTGGGCCCGGCGTGGAACCGTGTGGCGGATCAGGACCGCGGCAAGCGTGGCCAGAGCCGCGGCTGCGGGGGCGGCCAAAAGGGCGTGATGAAGGCCGCCCGAATACACGAAGTTGGTGAGGACGAGGGATTCTGTGGCTGCCAGCCCGTGCGCGCTGATGCCCCGGGGTGTGGCCCGGAGAGTGATCGCGGCTCCGACGATGGTGCCGTAGCAGGTGGCCCCCGCGAAGTACGCGGCCCAGGTGCGCAGGAACAACAGGGGCAGTGAGCTGTGACGGGCCCGCAGCCCGGGCAGGGTGCGCAGCAGGTAGGCGACCATCGCTGCCGCAAGGAAGCAGAGGCCGTAGGCATAGAGGCGAATCAGGGAGTAGAGGTTCCAAGGCCTGCTCCCCGCGGCGTTGCTCCGCTGGGGCAGGCCCCCAAGGACGGCGTCGGCGATTTCGCCGGTGCAGTGCGAACGGAATCGGGCCCCGGCGCACCAGGGGACGGCCACGTGCTGGGCGCCGTCCCGCACCAGTTGCGAGTCCAGCAGGGTGAGCAGCAGGCAGCAAACCAGCCCGCTCGTCATCGCCATGCCGATTCTGCGCCGCAGCGATCCCGCGGGACCTCGCGCCATGGCCGCCGTGCCGAGGAGAAATCGATGCCGGGATACCTCGGGCCTGCCGGGGCCCTGGACCGCCAGCCGTCCCGTGACCGCCGCGGTGACACCGGCGGCCACCCCGAGCAGCAGGGCGTGCTGGGTTCCCTTGTGAGCCTGCTCGATCGTCTCGGCGAGGGCGTCGCCTTGTGTGCCGTAGGACATGAGCTGCGGGGTCTTCATCAGCAGCAGAGTGATCAGATGGGCTGCCGGCGCCAGCAGGGGCAGGACGAACACACTCACCAAGGGAACCGTGCGCGGCGTGCTCAGCCTGCGCAGCAGTGCGGCCGCGCCCGTGCACAACAGGATCAGGAAGAGCGTCAGCCACAACGCCTCGCGGCCGAGCGCGGCGGCACCGGTCTTACCGCCGTAAAGCCACACGGGCGAAACGGTGATCAGGCGCAGCGCGTCGGGAACAGCGAGGAAGACTCCGTTGAGCGAGAGCAGCGAACGCGCCCAGTTGATCTGGGCGGGCAGCATCCCGCAAGCGTGGACAAGGACGACGGCTCCACCTGCCGGCAGCAGGAGGGGCGGCAGTCGATTCCTGGGGTTCTCGGGGGTCCCAGGCTGGACGAGGGACGAGGAGGCGGTCACCGGGCCCTGGCCGTCATACGGAAGTCAGCGCCGTTGTCGTCGACCGTGGTTTGGTGCTGCTTGCCGCCGTCCCACCAGACGAGGGTGGCCTTCCAGGAGCAGTCGTAGTGCTGGGTGAGGCCGATGACGTAGAACGTGTAGTAGTCGTCGTTGGTCAGGGTGCGCGGGAGGACGAGCGGGACGCCGTACTGGTCTGCGGTGGCCTGGGCGGCCTTCTGACGTGGGCTGGCCCTCAAGGTGTTGAGCGACACGGTGCGTCCCACGGCGATCGCGTCCAGGTTCACGGCGATGGCGGCGGGCGAGGGACTGCCGCCGCCACATCCGATCGGGGGCGCCAGCCTCTCACCGCGCAGCGGTGCGGCCCGGCGGGTGACTGTGAAGAACATGTTCCGGATCTGTACGGCGTGGTTGCCCGCCCCGTACAGCGATATCGCGGCGACCGCCTGATCCAGGCGCACGAGGCGGCCCTCCCGGCTCCATTGGGTGAACTGCTGCTGTGTGGCGTCCGAGAGGCTCGTCTTGATGGCCTCGTTCCCTTTGCTGAGCGTCCAGCTGCTGCTGCAGAGGTCGTTCAAGGGGGCAACGCTCACGGTCAGTTCGCTGTCTCCGGACCAGGCGTTGCGTGCGTAGTTCCCGAGGGGAACGCCGATGCTGACAAGGACGGCGAGCGCCAGACTCGCGAGCCCGATCTTGTCCGCGATGCTGAGGGCTCGTAAACGACGCAGTCGTGGTGGCTGCCGGGTGGGCTCCGGATCAGCGGGCTCGGGTTCCGGAGGCTGCGCGTCCGGGGCCGGGGGCCGTGCTGAGTCCGGGTCCGATGGCGGCTCCGGAGTCGCTCTCGTATCGCTGTCCATCGCTCGAGCCCCCGAAGAACGGATGGTTGCTGGACTCACTGTAGGGATTGAACCGCCCCAGAAATAGGCGAGTTGATGCCCGTAATCAGACTTGAGCGGCAGATCCGTTCCGCAGCACGGTGACACGCTGGGTTTCGAGGGCGTGGTGGTATCCGTCCGGCGGGGCTCGTCGTACGGGTGTGGCGGGCACGGTCGGCTGCGGGCCGGGGCGGCGGCCGTGGGGGCGGCCCTCACGGGTGTGGGCGCCAGGGCGTGCAGGGATGGGACGGTCGTGCCGGGTACCTTCGTGTGGGCTGCCGGGCCTGCCACAGCGCAGCTTGGTAGCGCAGGCCAGGGCGTCAGGGGTGACTTCCAAGCCGCCGGTTTCGGTGTCGAACTTCGCGGCCCGAACCTTCTCGGCTATCGGCCGGCCCCTCTTCTGTGGCGCCCGAGCGCAGGTCAGCGACCTGGGGTGGGGAATCTCAGCGAGCAGGTCTGTCCCCTCCCCGGGCACCGGCTGGGGATTTTCAGGGCTTTGTCAGCGATTTCGTGAAGGCGGAAGCCAGGGGGCTGTACCGACGGAAATGGCCTGGTCATGTGGGGTTTCTGCTTACCGGCCGAGGACGTCTTGTTGCTTCTTGCCCTGCGAGGTGGCTGGTGTCGGGAAAGTCGTTCCGTCTCTCCTCTCAGAGGGTCCGCGGCAGGGGACACGCCGTTGCGAGGCAGTGTGACGGGCGCCGGGGGGAAGGGGTTTGTGGCGGGAGTGAGTCCGAGGGCTGCCTTGGCCTGTCGGGTGCGTTCGTCGGCGAGGACTCCGTCCGGCCGGCCTCGACGGCGGTGAAAGTGTGCTCGGCGATCGCTTCCGGGGTGTTCTTGGGGCGAGTGAGGTGGGCGGCCATGTCCGTGTCGAGGGTGGCCGCAGTGGGCGCCGGCGACGAGGACGCCGGTGTTGTGGAGTTCGCTGCGGATTCCGTTGGTCAGGGCCCAGGCGGCGGCCTTGGAAGCGCTGTAGGAGCCCATCGCGGGGTTGGTGAAGCAGCTCGCGGTGGACAGCACGGTGACGAGGGCGCCAGGCGAGTTGCCTGTGAGCAGCGGGGCGAAGGCGCGGCACATGGCGAGCGTGCCCGAAGTGGTTGGCCTCCATTTCCGCGCGGGCGGCGTCCGGGGCGGGTGCGGCCAGCAGGGGGCTGTCGGTAAGGACGCCGGCGTTGTTGACCAGCAAGGTCCCGTCGGAGCACGTCTCGGCTGCCGCGGCCACCTGGGCGGGATCGGTGATGTCGAGGCGGACCGGGATCACGCCGGCCTCAAGGATCGGCCGCGGGTCGCGGGCCCCCGGTAGATGCGCTGCGCACTGCCGCGCAGGAGCAGCCGGGCCGTTGCCTGCCCGAGCCCCCGGTTCGCGCGGTCACCAGCGCCGTCGCCCCCTGGATCCGCATGGTCTTCCCGTCTCGTCAGGCCGACTGGCCGGCAGATTCCCGGTCATGCAGTGGACCACTTGAGATGAACAGCGCTCTCGTGGAACCCCAGAGCGCGATAGAAGCCGGCCGCTCTGCGGGTCGGCACGGTCACCTCGACGTCCTTCGCCTCCCGGGCCTTTGCCTGTACGGCCCGGATCAGCGCGGAACCCGTACCGCGGCCCCGCATGGGCTCGTCCACGGTGAGTTCGAGCAGTTCGAGGACCGTTCCGCCGGCGAACAGGGTGGGCATGCGCACCGCGAGCAGGTACCCGACCACGCACGAGTCCTGCTGGGCGACCAGGAACTCGACGCTGCCGTCCGAGGCGGCCTCGATGATCCGGGGGAACGTGGCTTCGTCGAAGACCTCTCGGTCGGGCCGGTAGCTCGTCACGAACCCGCTCAGCAGACGGTAGATGTCACCGGCGTCCGAGGGCGTGGCGTCGCGGATAGTCGTCATGCCGGCTCACCCGCCGGGAGGTCGGGGGTCGGCGTGGACGCCGAAGCGGCCCCCGGGACGGCTGCCATGAGCTCCGCCGCCTCGATCTCGATGCTGCTGTCGCGCCGGCCGCTGCCGCAGTGCACCCGTCCCAGGCTGCTGACCGTCCCGTCGAACACCACCGCGGTCCGGTCCGCGGACACCGGACACACCCCGCCCGGCTGCATCCCCGCCCGGCTGCATCCCCGCCCGGGCCGGCCGCCCGGCACCGGCGGGAGACAAATCGCCTCGGCGGATCCCGGCTGCGCGGGGCAGGGCGCCGTACCGCGGCCGTGCATGGCCGGGCAACGCCGCCAGCAGGAGACGGTCCTCGAGGGTGACGGATGCCAAGGTCTTGACGGTTCGCTCCAGCGGAACGCCCCACGCGGCACAGACCTCCAGAGGGCTGGTCACGTCAGGGTGCTCGTGGAGCCGGAAGGACACACCGAGCGAAGCGGGGATGTCCGGCGGGCCAACGGGTGCGAGACCGTTCACCTCGCCGAGATTACCGTGCACGGTAAGGGAGTTGATCGCGGCTGGCGGAGCAGAAGTCGGGCACGCCGCTCCACCGGGACCTACCCGCGGTTGAAACCGCAGCCAAGTGAGGGAGACGAACAGAGGCGGCCATTCAGGGTTCTGAGGGGGCGTTTGAAGTGGGCAGATTGCCGTTTGCATCCTAGTGCGTTCCTCGCCAGGTAGGTGTCGTCTCGTCCGTTATGCGCCTGGCGAGGTTGTCGATCGAGGCAATGTGGATCATGGCCTCGGAGCTGGCGGTGAGGGTCTCGTAGTCGCGGGAGAGACGGCGGTGCATCATGATCCAACCGATACTCCGCTCCACCACCCAGCGCCTTTCCACGACCTGAAAGCCGCGGGTCTCCGGATTCCGGTTGACGACTTCGACGTCGATTCCGAGGGTGGCGCCGTGCTCGACGACGGCATTCTTGAAGCCGGTGTCGACCCAGCTCTTGGAGATGGTCGGGTACGTCTCCGTCGCCCGGTCGAGCAGGCGGATTCCCAGGGCGTTTTCCGACAGGCCGGCGGCGGCGACGGTCACGGCGAGGATGAGGCCGATCGTGTCCGTCAGGATGCCGCGCTTCCGGCCGACGATCTTCTTCGCGGCGTCCGTTCCCTGGCTGGCCACAGGCACGTTGGTGGAAGTCTTCACGCTCTGGGTGTCGATTACGGATGCGGTCGGCTCGGGCTTGCGCCCCTCTTTCACGCGCGCCAGTCCGGTCAGGTCATAGTTGAGCTGGGCGAAGATTCCCTCATCGCGCCAAGCGGCGTAGTAGGCGTAAACGGTGCCGTGGTTCGGGAAGTCGTGCGGGAGATATTTCCAGGGGATGCCGGTGCGGTTCACGTAGAGGATCGCGTTGAAGACGTCCCGTAAATCGACCTTGGCCGGCTGCCCGGTTGGCCTGCGGTCGAGTCGGGTCTTCTCCAGGCCGTCAACGTCGGTTCGATCAGGGCCCATCGGGCGTCGGACAGGTCGCTGGGGTACGGCTTGCGCTCACTCACGGCGTAGCGTGGTCACAGGCAAGGCGGAGGGGTTGGTTCCGCTGTTCATGGGGCGATTCCGCGGCAACTTCAAGCCAGACGGACTTCCAGGTGCAGAAGCGAACGAGATGGAAGGCCGCGCATTCGACCTGGGGAGCGCCATTCGCCGCCTATGGGATGAAGACCCTCAAACAGGGCAGTGGCGAGAGCCGCATATGGGGTCTGACATGCATAAACGCCCTCTGAGCTCTCTACGGAACCCGGAACGGTTCACTTTGTGCGGTGGCTCGGGGTGGGGGCGCGGCTGTGATCGGCTGAAGGGATGATCTGTGCTCGGCATGCCGTCATCGCGGAGTGGGGCCGGAAGGTGAGTGGGCTCTGGCCCGTACGATTCTGCCGAATTTGTCGTATACCCCCTTGCTCTTTCGGTTTGTTCTGCTTCTCGAATCGGCGGTGTGCATGAAATCGATGTTCCATGGCAGGCTGCGGCCCTGGGCTGCAGCCTGCGTGACGCTGGTGACCCTGGCGGGCGTGGCCGTCACCGCTCCTGCGGCGCTGGCGGCCGCGCCGGCGCGCGCACCCGAAACGGGGCATGTCAGCGGCCTCCCGCCCGCCGTCGAGGCGATCATGCACAAGCCCGGCTACGAGAGTGCGCAATGGGGTGTCTACGAGGTCGACCCCTCGAACGGGCAGGTGATCCACTCCCGGTTCGCGCGGCAGTCCTTCGTCCCCGGCTCGGACACCAAACTCGTCACCCTGTCGGCCGCTTGGCACAGCCTGGGCCCCGGCCACCGATTCACCACGCCCGTGTATGCGGCGGGCACGCGCCGCGGCTCGACACTGAAGGGGAACCTGGCTCTGGTCGCCCAGGGCGACCTGACGATGGGCGGGCGGACCAGGCCCGACGGTTCGGTGGACTACACCAACGTCGATCACACGTCCGCCAACGACCTGCCCGGCGCCACGCTCACCCCGGAGAATCCGCTCGCCGGTGTGGACAAGATCGCCCGGCAGGTGCGCGATGCAGGCATCACCCGCGTTCAGGGCGACGTCGTCGTCGATCCCAGGATCTTCACGCCCCCGGAGCTGGACCCGCAGCCCACCCCGCTGATCATCAACGACAACCTCATCGACCTGCTCACCACCCCCACCACCGCCGGGCACGCGGCCAAGCTGTTCTGGCGCCCGCAGGTCAAGCCGTACAGCGTCGACTTCAAGGTGAAGACGGTGGCCGCCGGCGGTACGACGAACATCACGGTCAAGGCCTCCCCGGACGGCACCAAGATCACCGTGTCCGGTCAGATCGCGGCCGGGACGCAGCCCGTCCTGAGGACCTCACCCGTCCAGGATCCCAACGCTTTCGGCCGCACCGCGCTGATCGAGGCGCTCGGCCGGGCAGGTGTCACCGTCCACGCTCGGCAGACCGGTCCCAACCCGGAGCGCGAACTGCCCGCCTCCTACGATCACGATGCGCGGGTGGCCGCCTATGTCTCGCCGCCCTACCAGCAGTACGCCAAGCTGATCCTGAAGGTCAGTCACAATCTCGGCGCCAACCTGGCCTTGTGCAACATGGCCGGGCTGCGGGGCAGCAAGGACTGCTTCGCCGGCGGATTCGGGGTCGAGCACGACTTCCTGACCCGGGTCGCGCACATCGACCCGGCGCAGTTCCAGCTCGATGACGGACGCGGCGGCGACGCGACAGAGAAGGCCACCCCGGTCGGCCTCGCCCAGATTCTCGCCTATTGGCTGCACACCCCCGATGCGAAGGCCTTCCGGCTGTCGCTGCCCATCCTGGGGGTCGATGGCTCGAACGCGATCTCCTGCACTCACTGCCCGGCCAGAGGCAAGGTCTTCGCCAAACCGGGAACCGTCATCGGCCTGGACCGGCTCAACGGCCGGCTCGCCGTGGCGGACCAGAGCCAGGCCGGCTACCTGCTGACCGACGACGGTCATGTGGTCATCTTCGTTGAACTCGTCAACTCCGCCACCGCTCCTGACATCCAGGGCATCCTGCGCATCTTCGACGACACCAATCAGATCTCCGCGCTGCTGCAGGAGGAGGCCTCGGCCCACCTGTGACGGCGCGTGGCAGCCGGTACCTGCGCCGGCGGTACGCAAAACGCCCGGGATCGCCGTCTCTTCACCGGCCCCGGGCGTGCGATCACGCCGCCCGCACCCACGCGCAGGCCACCCCGTCGGTGGTGGGGATGTGTGTCTGGAGGGTGTGTCAGAACAATGGCCCTGTCTCACATTTGGTGGTGACGCAGAGTGGTGAGGTGTCGTTGGTGTCCGTGTGAAGGATGTCGACGAGCTTGTGCAGACGGTGTTTTGAGGGCTGTCCCCACTGGCCATCGAGGATGTGGTCGACGAGGGCGAGCGAGTCGTGGTGCGGGCACGGACTCCGCAGGACACTGCAGCCTGTGGGTCTGTATGGTGAGCGGCCCTGTCCCACATCCGGGGGTAATGGTAAGTAGTTACCGTAGCTGGCAGTAACGCCCCCGGGCCGGCACTGGGTGAAGCGAACGTCGACACTGAGCACGCGCCGCTCGACGACGCCTCTGGGGCTGCTCTCACCGGAACTCGGACCAGGCACTTCAGTGATTACGTTCTGTCACCACCGAATGTGAGACGGGCCGTTCGCTACACAGACCCCCGCCGTTCGGCGGGTGCACCTGGGGAATCACGGCGAGCAGCTCTGAGGCGGAACCGATGACCGGGTGGCCGAATTCGGAGAGCGCGATCAGGGCTGGGGTTCAGGGTGCGGGGTGTGGCTGGGTGGGGTGGTGCAGGGTGTGCCAGCGTCGTTCGAAGTCGGGGGTGTGGGGGGTGATGTGGTGGGGGGTGAGGGGTTTGTTGTATTGGGCGGTGATGTTGTGGGTGGTGCATTCGTGGGCGATGTCGGTGGGGTCGGGGGTGGGGGTGTGTGCGCGGTGGCGGGCCCAGATGGTGTAGATGCGCCAGCGGAGGAAGTGTCTGCGGAGGTTGGCTGGGCTGATGGGCTGGTTGTCGCGTCCGAGTAGGCCCTGGGCGGCGAGGTGGGTGGAGAGTTCCTGGTCGGTGGGTTCGCTGTGGTGGCGGGTCTGGTACTCCATCCAGGCGAGGTAGTAGCGGTCGGGCAGGGTGAGAGCGGCGTTGCCCATGTGACGCTGATCGGGCGTGTGTTCGGTTACGGGTGGTGTGCCGTGGGCGGGCGGGGTGGGGGCCTGTTGTGAGGTGTGGTTGTGGGTCAGGCCCGAGGGGGGATGGGGCGCGATACGCGTGCCGGGGGGCGGTGCCTGGGCATCTGCCGTAGCGGTGGTGGGGGAGTTGCGTCCTGTGGTGTTGCCGCGGGCGGGTGGAGCGGCGTCGCGGGCGGGGTTGGCGTGGTGTGTGTCGTGTTGCGTGGAGTGCGTGTGTGAGGGGGCGGGGCTGCGGTGCTCGTGTGGGTCGGGGTGGGAGCCGGCGCGGGGGGCGGGTAGTGCGTCGGTCGGGTCTGATGGGGCGTCGGATTGTTGCGGGTGTGCGGTGGTGGGAAGGGGTGGGGCAAAGACCTGGAGGTGTGCCTGCGGTGGTCCGGGCTTGTCGCGCCCGCTGGCGCCCGTGGCATGGCGAGATCTGGGTGGGGTGGAGGAGGTGGTGGCGCGTCCGGGGGCGGGCTGGGTGACGGGGTCCGAGGGTTGCTGAGTGCCGTGTGTGCGCAAGGCGTCTGCTTTTTCGTGGTGGTCGTGGCGGCCTGAGTGGCCGTCTGGGGGGCTGTGCCGCTGTGGGCGGTAGCGCTGCGGGGGTACGGCGTTGGAGGCGAGTTCTGGGCGGGCCAGGGGCGGATCTTGCGTCTGCTGGTGCGGATGCTGGCCCATGTGCGGCGGTTGCCCGGACGGGCGGGCGTGGGGATCTTGAGGGTGGTCGATGAGGCCGCGGTCGTCGCGGAGCGCGGTTGGTTGCATGGGCCGGGTGTGCCGGCGTGGGCTGTGGTCCGGGGTGGTCGTCGGGTCGGGTTGGGGTTGCTGGGGTGGTGGGGGCGTGGTCTGCCGGTCTGAGGGCGCGGGCTGTCCGGGTTGCCTGGGAGCCAGTGCCGGGGCGGGGGCGGTTTCGGTGGGCGGCTGTTGTGGTGGCGGGGGCAGTGGCGCGGGCTGGATGCCCGCCGCCTCCAGGCCTGCCGGGGCTGTTTTGGTGAGGGGGATGCCGTGGCGGGCCAGGCGCAGGGGCATGAGGGACTCGGCCGGGGCTTTGCGGCGCCAGGCGCGGCCGAAGCGGGAGTGCAGGCGGGCCTGGTAGACCAGCCGCTCCTGCTCCAGCTTGATGACCTGCTCGTAGGAGCGCAGCTCCCACAGCTTCATGCGGCGCCAGAGCAGGAAGGTGGGGATGGGGGCCAGCAGCCAGCGGGTGAGGCGGACACCCTCCATGTGTGTGCCGGCCGTGATGTCCGCTATGCGGCCGATGGCGTGCCGGGCGGCCTCGACGGCGACGATGAACAGCACCGGGATGACACCGTGCATGCTCACGCCCAGCGGGTCGGGCCAGGCCGCCGCGGCGTTGAAGGCGATCGTCGCCGCCGTGAGCAGCCACGCCGTCTGGCGCAGCAGCGGGAAGGGGATGCGGAGGAAGGTGAGGAGGAGGTCCAGGGCGAGCAGGACACAGATACCGGCGTCGATGCCGATGGGGAAGACGTAGGCGAAGGTGCCGAAGCCGTTGTTGATGGCCAGCTCGCGGACGGCTGTGTACGAGCCGGCGAAGCCGATGCCGGCGATGATCACGGCGCCGCACGCGACCACGCCGATGAGAACGCGGTGCATCCGCAGCGTCTGCAACGGGACGCCGGCCTGCTCGCGCACTGACGGCTGGTCAGCTGAGGCTGGCCGCGCGGCATGAGAGACGCTTTTCTCGTCAGCGGCTTCGGACTGTCCGGCGCCTGGCATGTGCGGTTGAGGAGATGTGTCGTGGGTGCTGTGAGGGCGGGTGGTTGAGGGCGGTGGCAAGGTCATCGGCTTCCTGTGCCGTGGGGTGGGAGCAAACCCAGCAGTTCGTTGATGAGCTGTGTAGTCTCCGTCTCCGGCGAGCAGTCCAGGTCCCGGTTGACCTGCTGGACGCGGGAGATGGCCATGTGGAGCCCCTGCCGGTTCCCGGCCGCATGCTCGATCCGCATCCAGTCCCGGTAAAGGAGCTCGGCGGTGTCGTCGACGTCGAGGCCGGTGGTGACGGCCTGGCGGGCGGCGCTGAGGTCGTGGTGCGGGCCTGGAGGGGTTCGGTGAGTGGCGACGGTGTGGGCGACGTCGATGATGCGGGTGATCATTTCCTGCCGGTGCGGCTCGGCCCAGGGCAGGGCCTTGGCCCCGAACGGCCGGCCGCGCACCCACGTGAGTGCCTTCTCCAGGTCGGTGAGGCCGGAGGGGCCCGACGGGAGAGCGCGTTCGGCGAGCTGCAGGAAGCGGTTCCAGTCGCAGCGCACCCCGGGGGCGAGCTGGTACGGGTCCTCACCGGAACTGCGGCGCGGCACGTAGGGGTTGCCGGCGGGGTCGTTGCCCAGGCAGCGGCGCAGGCCCTGCAAGCGGGCGTTGAGGGTGCTCGTCGACCAGGGGCTGACGGGATCCATGTCGGAGCACAGCACGTCTGCACTGCGGCCGGGCCGGAAGAAGAGCAATGCGGCGAGCTGCGCCATCCGCGGGCCGTGGCCGGTGCTGTCCACGCCGGTCACCTCGACCGGGCCCAGCACCCTGATCTCCGGCGCGTGCAGGTCATGCGCCTCGCGCTCCTCCGCCTCCGGCGCTTGGCGTTCCTTGAGCGAGGCCTCAGCGGCGTCGGCCTTTGGGGCCTCGTCGCCGGCGGTGGTCTCTGCCGCGTTTTCCGGATGCGTGTGGGCTGTTGTGGCCGGGGCGGTGTCGTCGCCAGCCTTGGGTGCCGGTGCGGCGGGGGAGAGAAGTCGCAGGTGCGACGGGTCGGTGGTGGCGGCGAGCAGGGCCGGGAACACGCTGCTGTCCGTGCCGGATGGTGCTGCCTGTGTGCGGTGGGGGGTAGTGGGCGCGGATGCGGTCGGCTGGTGGGGCGTGCTCTCGTCGGGCTGCTGCCGGTTCTCGGGTTCGTCGGGGATGTGGTGCCAGGGTCCTTCGGCGGGGTGGGAGGGCTGTCCGGACACGTTCAGCGCGGTGGTGATCTGCAGGTAGGCGGCGTGCTGAAGGCGTTGCACGGTGATGTCGGTGCCCGTGTAGTCGAGGTTTTGCGGCCTACTGATGGAGGCGTTGAGGATTTCTGCCTCGGGGAAGTGCGCGGCGGCCGTGCTCGCGGGGGCGATCAGTGTGACGGGCACGGTGCCTGCCTTGTCGATCAGGTCGGCGAACTGCCAGGCGCTGTCTTCGTCGAGGGGGGCCGCGCACAGCACAAGGTACGGCTGATGCCCGGTTTCGGGCATCTGGTGCGCCTGCAGCAGCCGTTCGCTCAGATCACGCAGGGCGTGCGCGGCCTGGCGCATGTGGGCGATCCGCGCGGTGGGCAGCAGCTGCGGCAGGTCCTCGCCGAACCCGACGGTGACGACCTCGACGTCGCTGGCCCACGGGCTCATGCCGAGTTCCAGCGCGAGCGAGGTGCACACCTCGGTGATGTGGACGGGGTTGCCGTCCAGCAGCAGCGCGGGCAGTCCGGCGAGGTTGAGCAGCAGGAGACCCCCCGTGTCGGTGCTGCCGATCGTGACCAGCCCCGGATGCGGCGGGGGCACCTCGCGGGCGGCGGCCTCGTCCAGGAGGACGGCATCAAAGGGCAGGGCCCACCATCCGCCCTGCCCGGCCACGAAGGGCGCGGCGGGATCCTGGGTGAGGTCCTCGGGCAGCACGTCCACCGTGCGGGTGCCGATCCGGGCCGCCCGCAGCGGCGGCGGGATCGCGTCCTTGCCCTGGGCCGCCTGGTGGGCCAGCGTCCGCAGCGCCACGTCGAGGCGGGCAGCGCCGCCCGGCTCGGCGGCCGTCGCCAACTGGGCCTCGGCCGCGGACGTCTCCGACGCGATGGCGATCTTCTCGCCGGGCCCTCGGCGGCGGCGCTGCAGTGTCCGGCGCAGGGCGAGCGCGCCGGTGATGGCGGCCGCCAGCAGCGCGCCGGCACCGACAACGGTACGAAGGTTCAACGGGCTGCTGGCCGGAGCCGTCGCCGGGGTCTGGGACGCCGGGGCGGCGGGGGAGGAGCCGGCAGCGGAGCCGGACGCATGAGCCGACGCCGGCGGGGAGGCGGCAGAGGGCGACGCGCTGACGCCGGGCTGCGGGGATACGGCAGCTGTTGCCGACGGCGATGCCCGATCCTGTCCGGGCTGCTCGGCAGGGCGGCTGGCCGGTGCGCTGGGGGCCGACGACTGGGGCGCGGGCAGGGTGGTCTGGCTCGGCGCGGGAGTCTGGCCGTCTCCCGCGCCGTCGCCCGGGGCGTGTTCACTACCCGGCTTCGTGCCGGCCGGGCCAGTGGCCTTGTGGCTGCCCGCCTCGTCCCCCTGGCCGCGGTCCTGGGACGGCTGGTCAGGTCCGGCGCCGGGCACGGTGACCTGCTGCCCCGCATAGATGACGTCCGGGTCGGTGATCGCGGGCAGACCGTGCGGCTGCTCCTGGCCCCGGCTGGCCTTGAACAGCTGTGGCCATGCGTCGCCGTCACCGAGCTCTTGTTCCGCGATCTTCGACAGGTAGTCGCCCGAGTGGACCGTGACGACATGCCCGCCCTTCTCGCCTGCAGCCGGCACGGCCTCCCCCAACTGCGTACGCGGGCCTCCCACTCCCGTTGACGTGTCGGGCATCTCCAACTGCCAGCCGGGCTGCAGAAAACTGCTGGCGCGGAAGGCCGTGCCGTCGACCATGGTGTGGCCCTCGTTGAGAGCAGCGATCTCCCGCCACCGCTCGCCCTCGCCCAACTCCCGTTCAGCGATGCCCCACAGGCTCTCCGCCGGCCGCATCTCGCGCACCGTGTACGACGTGCTGGACGCCGCGGTGCTCGCCGAGGACCTTAAGGCCTGCTCGGTCTCGGCGGCCTGCCGGGCCTGGGCCTGGGCCTGAATCTCGCCCGGGACGTGGGCCGCTGTGGCGGCCGGGGCGGCCTGGGCGTCGGAGGCCAGCGCCGAACTCGCCGGCAGCAGCACCAGGATGCTGCCGATCAGCAGGGCCGCGGCGCGCTGCGAGGCGCCCATCCCCCGCGGGGCATGCCACGTCAGTCCCCGCAGCTGCGCGATCAGCTCGCGCACGGCGCAGAAAGCGAACTGGGCCCACCCGACCCACCCCACGCAGGCGAGCAGCAGCAGGAACGCCGCGCCCGAGTCCTGCCGGTCCAGCAGGTGCGTGAGGTCGTCGTGGGTGGCAGCCCAGATGACCGGGGTGGCCCAGGCCAGCAGCAGCGGCAGTCCGGCGACAGCGGCGGCCAGGACCACCAGACTCAGGACTGCTGTAAGGAGCCGGCCCAGGGTGCGCCAGGCCGCTGTGGCGGGGGAGGGGGTGGCGGGCATCAGTTTCCTTCGGGAGCGGCGACGCCGTGCAGGAGGGTGGCCGTGCCATGGCCGGTCACCGACAGAGAGCCGATTCCCACCACCGACAGAAACTTCGTGTCGTATGTGCCGGTGACGACGACGGTGAGGGTGGTGCCGTCGCCGGACACGCTGACCGTGCCGGTGGCGCCGGCGGAGCGCAGGTACGCCTGCGCCGCGGCCTGTGCGTCCTGCGGATTCACGGTGATCGCCCTCCCGTTGATGGCCTCGGCAGAGTCGATGGCCTGCCCGCCGGCCCGCGCGGCTTCACCGGCGACGTAGTCGGCGCGTTCCGTGGCCCGCATCTTGCTGCCGCCGTCGACGGCGACGCCGATGATCCCGATCAGCGCGATGACGCACACGGCGACGAACACCGTGACGCCGCCCCGGTCGTCCGGCCGCGCCCCGCGCAGCCACCTCCGATGGAAGATCATGACTCTCCTCGCGCCGGAAGGGCCGTAGGTCCGGCAGCGGCCGCACGGTGATGCAGACCCGCACCGCCGGCATCCGCTGGGCCACACGGCTGCTTGCGCCTGGCGCCGGCTGCCGCTCGATGTGCGAAGCGCGCATCCTCGCCCCGGCCGTGGCCAGCGGCCCAGACGCCGAGCGTCGGCACGACGAGCTCGGTCTGTCCATCGACGCCCCACACCGCTACGCCGGCGTAGTTGACCCCTGCATCTGCACCGGCGTCGCCCGGCCGGCCTGAGCGGGCGTGCTCCCCTCGGGATTGAGGTCCGCCCGCTGCCGTAACCTCACGGCCATGCCTACCGATCACACCGTCTGCCACTGTGTCGTCTGCCAGAACATCACCGAACTGGACGCACGCACCCGGTCGGTCGTGGCCACCATCGATCAGCACGGCTGGCAGGTCATGATGATCCCCACCGACGATCAGGGACCGGGCTGGGCCTACACCATCGGTCTGTGGCACCGGCACCGGATACCCGAGCTGGCGATGTTCGGCCTGGACATCCGCCTGATGCAGACAGTCCTCAACGACCTCGGCCAGCGAGCCGTCGAAGGACAACCTCTGGAGGCCGACAAGGAGCGGCACGACGTCGCCAGCGTCCCGGTCGTACTCAAACCGGTCGACTACCGCTGGTACAAGGCGTTCTTCGGCACGGCGTTGGGCTACTACCGCAAGCCGCCGTTGCCGTTTCTCCAGGTCGTCTGGCCCAACCGCGACGGCGCCTTCCCCTGGCAGCCCGGTGGAGAGGACCTCCTGGTCCGCCAGCCCCGGCTGTGGTTGCGGCCCGACGAACACCCCGCCGGGGTCTGGACTAAGGAGGTGTGAAGAGGCGACCCCCACGCCGTCGCGGACCATGGCGCCATGACGCGCTGGTTCCGCAGCTATGGGGCCGAGGAAGACATCTGGTTCTACGTCGAGGCCGACGCCGACGGCTGGGTCACCCGCCAGGTGGAACTCCAAGGACCGTTCGAGAAGCCCATCGCTGCGGCCTCGTTGGTTGAGTGGGAGGCCGCCCGGCGGGCGGGGACTGTCGCGGACCACGAGACGACCTTCGGCGCCACGGCAGAGGTTTGTGTCCGTGAGCGGGATGCCCACGATCCGCAGGACCTCACCGGCGGTGAGTTCGAGACCGTCTGGCGCACAGCACGGGCAGCCTGCCGAGCAAGAGCTCGAGCACGCTCGCCGCACGGAGCCTGAACCCAAGCAGCCCCGCGCGCTCACTGCTCAGCACCCGCACTTCGGTTCGGCCCCCATGGCACTTCAGAATTCGCGGCCCCAAGAGCTCTCTGCCGGTACTGGTCCACTACCGAGGTGGCGGTCGACGTGAGCGTCCTTGCTCCCGGCACGCCGGGAAGCAGGAGGTCGGAGAGGTGGACGGTGCAGGTCACGGTCACGGTGACGGTGCCGGCCTGCCCCACCGGAACGCTGAGACCGCCCGTGTTGATGTGGACGCTGGTGGACGAGCACGTGATGCCCTGGTCGTTGAGGGACTGCGCGGCCGCCGCCTGCGCGGCGCTGTGCGCGGATGCCGCGGTGCGGTGAAGGGAGGCCTCCCGTGCCGCGTCCTCGGCTGCGGCGTCGATCTTCGCGCCGGAGGTGACGATGCGTCCGCCGGCGATGGCCATACAGATGAACATGATCAGCGCAGGGAGGACGATGGCAGCCTCGATCGCCGCGCTGCCCTCGTCACTGCGGAGCCTGCGAGCCCAGCGGGCCGTAATGCGCACGTGGTTCACCCTCCCGGGACGGTCCAACTTTCCACCGGACCGGACGCGGACTGGGTGACGTGAAGGCCCGAAATGCCCGGGATCATCGACATGGCGGTGCCGGACACCTGAACCTGCACCCGCTGTCCGTTGCTGCTGGCCGAGACGCTGTAGCCGCTCAGGCTGTCACCCGCGGTGCGGCCCAGCACATCCCGTGCCTGGGCCGCACCGTCGGCGGGGCTCGACTGGTAGGCGCGGGCCGCGCTGGCGCCCTCACGGGCAGCGGTCAGGGCGATCTGCCGCGCGTAGTACCACATGGAGGCCTGGATCACGGCAACCGTGGCGAGCAGCACGAACGGAAAGATGATCGCCATCTGGATGGCCGTGTCACCGCGGTCGTCGCGCCATCTTCGTCCCTGCCACCAGTCCTTCAGCCGCTCGGGAGCAGACATCACAGTCCGTTGAGATTGCCGTTGTACTTGGCGATCACGACGGCGATGGTGCCCGCGATCGCCAGGGCGCCGGTGACGGCGGCGACCCAGATGATGACGGTGGTGATGCTGATGTCGCCGCGGTCCGGATGGCGGGTGGCTTCCTCCAGACTCTCCTGCAGACGCGTGCTCAGCCGGATCGCTGCCCGGTTGGCGCGTCCGATGACGCGGGATCCTCGGCTGCCGTGGGCGGGCCGGTGGGACGCCTTGTCCGGGCCTGCGTGGGGGCGGCTGGTCAGCCGGGTCACAGCACGGCGCGTGCGGGCTGCGGTGTACCTCATGTTCGTTACCTCTCTGGAGCGTTGGACCAATCGTGGTGGGTCTCACACGGTCAGCATGCGGATCACCGCGGGGAAGGCCATCAGGAGCATGACCAAGACGGCGAGCAGGGCTCCGGGCGCGGTCATCTTCTCGCTGGCCGTGTTCGCTTCGGCGGCCTGATCGGCCAGCAACTCGGCGTTGAGTGCCGCGGTACGGGCCCGAAGGGCCTTGTAGACGGCGGCGCCGTCGGTTGCTGAGCCGCGCATGATGTCGGCGACGTCATCGAGGACGGGCAGGCCGTAGGCGTGGGCGAGTTCCGTGAGTGCCTGATACGGCGGGATCTTCTCGAGCCGGGCCCGGCGCAGCGCGCCTTGGAGATAGAGGAAGGGCCAGCCCTCGCCGACCTCGGCGGCCTTTTCGAGGGCCTCGGCGGGGCCGGCGTCGGCGGCCCGCTTGAGGGCGACCAGGTCGAGGTAGGCGGACAGGGCGTGCGCGAACTCCTCCCGGGCCCGCTTGGCCTGGTCGCGCACGGCGAGATCGGGCGTGATGAACAGCAGGCCGGCGATGATGAGTCCGACGACGGCGGGCACGTAGAACGGCAGGCCCACCCCGGCGATGATCCACGGAATCGTCGCGACCTGCGGGCAGAGCAGCCCCAGACCAGCGAACGCGACCTTTTTCAGCATGAACTGGCCCGGCCCCTGCCCGAGCAGGGCCAGGTTCACTGTGGGGACCTTCACGCCCGGCAGGCGCTCGAGGCGGGCCAGCAGCCACCGGCCCCACACCTCCTCGCGGTCCAGCTCCGGCTCGGGCATCGTCAAGGACGCCGGGGCACTGCGCTTGAGGGCTGGCCCCAACGCGGGCTGGGGCTGCAGGAGTTCCCGGATCAGCAAGGCGACGCCGGCACCGACCGTGCCGCCGGTCACCACCACGGGAAGCAGGTTCACGAGGCGGCCCCTTCCGGCTCCCTGGCGGCGGTCGGCGGGTCCGGCTCCGACGCGGGCGCGGGCAGCCGGACGGTGCTGGCTGGGTCGGTGACCAGGAAACGCGGCACGCGCCGGAAATTGCCCAGCTGCCGCATCAGGGCGAGGACACCGATGAACCCGGCCGTCAGGAAGGCCAGCACGAGCTGTCCCAGCAACGTGGAGTACGGCTTCGTGTAGGACGGCACGAAGAACCCGGCCACCACAACGCCCAAGCTGATGACAGTCATCCACCGCACGGTCGTCCTGGGCTTGGCGCGGTCCGCCTCGATGGCGCGCTTCTTGGCGACCTCCTCGCGGACGGTGCCCGACAGATCTTCCAGTGCCTGAGCCAGGCCCGGGCCGCGGTCGCCCGCCGACAGAATGAGCGCGGCGACCACCTTGTCCGCGGTGACATCGTCCAGTTCCTCGGCGAACGCGCGCAGCGCCCCGTCCGGCCGCCACCCCAGGCGCAGCCGGTCGGACAGATTGATGATCTGAGGGGCGAGTTCGTCCGGCGCCCCCTGACGGCTGCTGATCATCGCCTGTTCCAGGCCCATGCCCAGCCTCAGCAGGCCCGCGAGCCGCTGCGTCCACTCGCTTAAGCCCTCCAGCTGACCGATGCGGTCGGCCGCCATTTGCGCCGGGCTGATCAGCCAGGGCACGCCGATGACGGCCGCACCCAGCAGCGCACCCCCGACGAAGTTCCCCGAGACCAGCCACACGGCCACGAAGACCACGACGGCCGCGACCACGAGGGTGCGGCGCCGCATCCGTGCGTCCTCGCTCTGGTTCTTCCCACCGCGCAAGCCTGCCTGCCAGCGCTTGAGCAGCGGGGCCCGGCGTGGCGCAGTCGTGCCCACGACCCCCGAAACGACACCGATCAGCCCGCCGACCACGGCCATGCCGGACAGCAGCGCCCACAGAAGGATCATCGTCTGGCCCCCACCTTGAGCGGCAGCGGCGCCGCCCAGGCCCCGTAGGACTCCTGCAGCAGCCCCGAGTCGAAGCCGACGCGGCGCAGGTCATCGATACAGCCCGGATCCATCCTCGGCACCGCCCGCGGCTCCCCCCACTCGCGGCCGGGAGAGAAGACCTCATTGGTGGCGGGCCGGCCGTTCTCGCCGATCCCGGTCAGCTCCAGGACGTGGGAGACGTAGCGGTGGCGGCGCCCGCCGATCTGCGTCTCGTCCGTCATGTCGACGTACACGACGAAATCCAGGCCGTTGGCGGTCTGCCGGTAGGCAAGCTGCTCGGAGAGGTTCTCCTGGGCGAGCGCGTACAGCTCGGCGATCCGGTCGAAGACGATGTCCGGGCGACGCGCGTGGATGGTGCACAGGTTGCCGCCCGATCCGTTCGTCAACGCCTGCATCATGGCGACGACTTCGGGGCCGCGGACCTCGCCGACCACGATCCGCTCCAGCGACATCCGCAACGCGGGATGCATCAAGTCCAGCAGCGTGACCTCACCGGCACCGCGGCCGGTGACGTCCTTCTCCCCGTTGGATTCCCGCCCGACGAGGGACACGACCTGCTTGTGGTAGCCGTTTTGGTGGGCGAAGAGCTCGTCCTCGGTCTGGATGGTGGCAAACCGCGTCTCAGGGGCGAACTCCTTGAGCATCGCCCGCATCAAGGTCGTTTTCCCGGCCTTCTGCTTCCCCGCGATCATGATGTTCTTCTCTGCGCGTACGGCGGCGCCGAGGAACTCGCGCAGGATGGGGTCGATGGTGCCCAGCCGAACCAGGTCGTCGAGATTCGCGTGGGAGACCCGGTGCCGCCGGATGACCGCATAGGTCATCGGCCCGAGCCCCGTGATGGCCTGAAGACGGGAGCCGTCCTGCAGAGACAGCGCGAGGGTGGGGTTCGCCGTCGAAATGGTGCGCTCGCTGTGCCCAGAGCCCCGGGCCAACTCACGCAACAGCTCCAGCAGTTCCTCTTCCGAATCCGCGATCGGCCCGACCCGGCGGCGTTCGCCGTCGCCGTAGTCGAGCCACACCTCGTGCGGGCCCTGGATGATGATGTCCTCGACCCGGTCATCGTCCAGGTACGGCTGCAGCCGGCCGGCCCGGAACAGCAGGTCGTACACGGCGCGCCGCAGCGCCTCGTCCTCGTGCGGCGTCATCGCCTGGGCGTCCGACCACAGGGCGACCGCCTCGGCGATCCAGTTCAGGCAGCGCTGCTCTTCACTGGCCCGGTCCATGTCGGGCTTCGTCTTGATCAGTTCCTCACGCTGCTTGGCGACCTGGGACGCGATGTCCCGCGCCACCCGGTAGTCGACGGTGATCTGCGGAACCGCCGTACCGAGCACCTGCGAACTGGAGGCAGCACCCGCAACGGCCGGTACTCCGCTGGTCTGCTGCCCCCACTCCTGGGGGACCGGTGCCACCGAGGGGTCGTGATGCAGAGGCCTAGCGCGCACGGGTCACCTCCCCGCCTGCCGCACGCGCACCGCGTGGATCGAGCCGGGCCCGGCGCATGGCAGCCCGCTGCACCAGCAGCGTGCTGCCCGTGCGGGCGGCCTTCATCAGCGGCGACTTAGGGAAGTGGCGCGGCTGTTCGGCCCCGTCGGACAGCACGCGCGCGTCCTTCGGTGCATACGGCAGCGTGGCGATCACCGGCACCTGCAGCACGCGCTGCACCTCGCCCGCGGGATACGGGCCCTCATTGATCATCACCACGCTGACGTCGCCGACGCGTTCCTCCAGCTCGCGCACCCGGCCTTCCGCTGCCTGCAGGCAGCGCAGCGTGTTGCGGACCACCACGAACACCGCGTCGGCCTGCTCGGCCAGCACGCCGGAGGGCCCGTACGCCCCGCGCCGTCCCAGGTCGATGAGGACGTCGTGGCCGCTCTCGGCTTCGATGCCGCGGAACATCTGCGCGAGGACCTTCCACACCTGGCCCAGGCTCGCCGACTGCGCAGGGTTGGTGAGGCCCGGCAGCAGCAGCCGGTCGCGCGATGACTCGTGCTTGCCGTCCTCCCCGCTCAGGTCGATCAGCTGCCGCCAGAACGCCTCGCTGAACTCGCCCCTACGGGCGGCGACCGAGAGGTTGCGCAGCCCGTACCGGTCGCCGAGCGTGCCCTGCAGCAGCCCGTGCAGCACCGCCCCACCGTCCGGGTCGCACTCGGCCAGGATCATCCGCCGGCCCGCCTGAAGCGGCCACGACAGCAGCAGAGCCAACGCGCTCGTGGTCACTCCGGGCGCACCGCTGCAGCCCGCAAGGGCGATGACAGCCATCAGTTGCCGTCCGGAGCAGCGAGAACCAGGCGCAGAGTGCCAGCCGCCTCCCACGCGGCGGCCGTGGGACCGTCGGTGGCAGAGGTGGCCACGTCGACGACCACGATCCCGGTGCCGGGGGCGGCGCCGGAGGCCTTCACGACCCGGCCGTCGATGGTCTGCGGCGCGGCGTCAGACGCCTTGCCGGTGTCCGTCGTTCCCTGAGCCGGGACGTGCACCAACTCGACCTTCTGGCCCGGCACCAGCGCGGTGGCCGGGATCTGCTTGGGCTCCAGGCCGATCGGCACCAGCTGCTCGCCGGCCTTCACCAGGTTGTCCTTCGTCACCTGGGAGGGCGCGAGTAGGGAGCCGGGCTTGAGTTCCACGGCGGCCCGCTTGCCCACAACCGTCTTCAGGTTGTCGGCGCGGACCGCCTTGACGGCCGGGTCCAGGGCGACGGACGCCTTGCCCAGGTCGTCCTCGCTGAGGACCTGGCCGACCTGGACATCGCGGACCACGGTCACCACCTCCGTGCGGTTGCCGACCTGGAGCAAAAGGACGGCAACTCCGGCGCCACCGGCGGCGATCAGCGCCAGCGACAAGGCGATGACGCCTGGTCGACGCCTGCGCGCCGACACCCGGGGCGGGGCGACGGGCCCGGCCACGCGTCCCTGCTGCGGGATACCGGTCGGGGCTGTGTCTACTTGGGTCTTGCTCACCGTTCTGTCCTTCCGGCGGCGTTACCTGACGACCTGGACTTCGCCGACCGCCACTTGCACGTTGGTCTGCCGGACCTCGGTGAGTTGGCCGGCTTGTCCGCCGCCCTGCCAGTTGATCGTCCATGTCGAGGTCGCGGTCACCGGGTACTTGCCGTTCTTGGCACCGGATGAGGTCTTCGCGTACACGTGACCGCAGGTCGGGGACTGGGCCATGCCCTGAGAAGACGTGTAGGGCGTGCCCGGGCCGTTGCACGTCACGGACGCACCGTCGCCCATCCTCCACACGACCTTCGAGACCTTCGCGGTCGCGGTCACGGTGACTCCGCCGGCCGTGGCCGACGCGGTGTTGGGTCCGTAGGTCGTGGCGCTCTGGTTGACCCACATCCACATCGGGACCCCCACGGTGTACTTGCCGGCCCCGCGCGGGCTGGCGATGTCAGGACCGAGCAGCGTCATGGAATCCACCGCGCGCTGAGCCAACTCCGCAGGGTCGACCTGCGGGGCGGGATTCTGGCCTGTGGGCACGACGATGAAACCGGCCGGGTTGTTCTGTTCCCCGTCCGAACACTCCATCAAGTACAGGTCGTTCTTCTTGGGGTCTTTGCCCTTCCAAGCCGGGTGGTTGGCAGGCGGCTTCGGATCGACCTTGGTGTAGGTGCACTTCATCTTGCTGTCGCTGCCGTCGCCACCTTGCGAGCCGCCTGCCTGACCGCCGCTGCCGCCGGATTCGTCACCGACGCCCACGTCGACACAGAACTTGATGACCTGGCACTTGCCGGCACCGACGTCGGGATCGTCGCCGGCGTGCGCGACGCCCGCCGAGGCCAGGACGATTGCGCCGGTGAGTACGGCGAGCCGTCGGGTCAGCAGGACTGCTCTTGAGCGGTCAACTTTGTGACCATCCACTTCGTCCCCCACTTTTCAAGCGTTGCGGTGCTGACGTATTTGATGAGCCGCGTCGTTGGCAGCGGGACCGGCTTCTTCGAGGCCTTGTCGGTCAGGATCCAGTGCGTCGTGTCGACGCAGTCCGCGACTGTGGCCGTAGGGATCTTGGCGTCGGTCACCCTGACGACCTTCGGACTGATCGCCGGCTTTCCGGTCGTCACCTGCCCGGCCTTCCGCATGACCGCCAAGTCCTTCTCGATGTCGGCCAGCGCCTTGAAGGTGGTGTTCTTCTTCAGGTCGGTGCCCGCGGAGGAGGCCTTGCTGTAGGCCACGGTCTGCGCGTCCCAGGAGCGGGTGTAGGCCGCGATGACGGCGGCGTTTTCGGCGTCGACAGTGGAACTTGCAGACGGCGAGACAGTTGTTGGGGTTGGGCTGGGCTTGGACGACGTGTCCGAATCGCTGTCGCTGCACCCGGCCAGCACCAGCAGACTGCTGGCGAGGACTAGAGCGGTTGCGTGCTTCCGAGTGCGAACGGCGGTGATACTGAGCTCAGTTAGGCGTGGCTGTGCGGCTGTCACGTTGTCTCCCCGTGCGGCGTGGTGTGACGAACCGCCGCCCGGGCCCTCCGACTTACGGCAGCCCAGAACCGCGGCCTGCCAGCTGCGGTGGTGCGTTTGCGCGATCGTCAGGTTACGCATATGCCAGTCAACTTTCCCAGTGTGATTGGTCAGTTCACTTCCGTAACGCGGGGCGTATCCGGTCACTTTGGGATCGGAGGCCGGGCGGCGGCTGTGCGGACTCGTTCGTCGCGTTTGCGTATGGTCGGGGTGTGGTCGCCGGGAAGAGGCGGCCTGTGTTGGAGGGAGCGGTCGCGTAAAGGGTCTGAGTTGGCGAGGGCTGTGCGGCCGGTCGCGTGGTCGGGTGTGAGGGTTTGGGGCGTGGGAGGTGTCCGGCCAGGTGGGTTGCCCGCCGTCCTAGGACGTTTCTGCAGTGCGATCCTTTCCCGGCTGTGCGGCATCGCATGGTCTCCAAAGGCGTTGCGTGGCAAGGAGTTTCGGGGTGTGGCCTCGACTCCCGAAGCACGTTAGAGGTTTGCGTAGGCAAATTTCAAGGGGATGGTCGGGGTGGTGGGGGTGTGGGGTTTCGGCCAGAGCTGAGGGGATGTCACAGTTCGGTCCAGGGCCGGGGTGTGTCGCCGGCCAGTGGCACCCATATCGGGGCGGTGGCTCCGTGCTCTTCGAGGTCCTCCAGGATGGCTGCGCCCATTGGTACCTGCCGGGAGAGTGTGCCGACGAGGGGGTGCTCGGCTGCCATGGCCTGGAGGTCGTTGATCCGGTTGCCCAGGGCGTACCGGGAGGCCCCGGTCAGCACGAACAACACCCTTGGGAAAACCGGATACCAGCGCAGCCACACCGCCCCGGCAGCGGCGGGCTGCCGCGAGCGGGGGCGGCCGACGGGCTGCGGCTCGTACGACCACAACCGCGCGTACTCGATCAGCTTGGAGGCGAGCCGCTCGCTGCCCATGGTCGCCCGGTCGACCTCGACGAACGCCCGCAGCTTGGTGCGCTCCTCGCTCTCGATGAGGGTGTAGTGCATGACCGCGTCCGTGATGATCCGCTCGCCGTCGCTGAGCGGGTGGGAGACCTCCGGTGTCCAGTCCAGGTGGCCGTGCTCGTCGCCGCGGCGGCGGGCATCGGCGACGAATGCGAGGTGGCTGCGGAGCACGGTCAAGGTGTGCGGGGTCTTCAGCGAAGCCGCCGTGGCCGAGCTGATCGGATAGGCGGGGCGTCTCCGCAGCGAGGGGAAGTCCTTCGTCAGCCGGGCGCCCTCGCTGGTCAGGTACCAGGCGCGGGACCGGTTGGACTGCGGCAGCACGGTGTAGTCCACCAGGCCGTCGCGGCGCAGTTTGTTGAGCGGTGCGGAGACGGTCTGCCGCGCGGCGGAGGGCCGCAGCAGTTCGTGGAGCTGATGCGTGGTCGCCATCCGGTGCTGGCCGAGCACGGCCAGGAGCTGATGCGGCAGCGGCTCGAGGGGGCTGGGCGTACGGCCGGACGGCGTGGTCTCGAAGGCGGTGGTCACTTGTACTTCCTTTTCTTCTGCAGATGGACGGCCGGCTGGGCGGTGGAGGACTGGGCGAGGAAGGCGCTTACGCGGGTGAGCTGGGTTTCGGCCCGGTCGGTGAGTGTCTCCAGCGGGGCGGCGCCTGCTGTGGCCTGGGCGGCGCGCTCCAGTGCCCCGGCCTGGCCCGGGCGGGCGTAGTCGGCGAAGACGTTGTCCAGGTGAGGGCCGGTGATCCGGACGGGACCGACACGGCGGCCGGCGACGGTCAGCGACATGTAGTGCTCGAAGCGGTCCAGAGCGGCGACGACATCCGGAGTTGGACGGTCACCCCACTCGGCGGTGATCGGGGCGATGGCGGACTGCGAACCCGCGGTCGAGGCCAGGCTGGAGGCGTTCTGCACCAGCGACAGTCGCACCGGGATGGGAAGGCGGCCCAGCAGCTGGGTCATGCCGTGGACGTGCACCTTGTACTTGCGGAAGTCCTCGAACATCGCGGCGATCGTTTCCGGGGCTGCGCCGGTGAGGGTGATCAGCTCGTCGAAGTAGGGGCGGAACGGCACCCGCCTGTCTTCGGGGGTGTCGCGGCGCGAGCGCACGGCGCGCAGCAGGTCCCGGGCGAGCAGCGCGGTGATCAGCCGGTCGGTGGGCCCGTTCCCGCCCGGGCACACCCACACGATCATCCGCGAGTCCATCGCGCCCCGGATGTTGTAGACGCCGGCAGGCTGCCCGAGGAAGGCGCGGGTGACGGGGTTCGCGGCCAGGCGGGCGATCGGATTGAGGACGACGGCGAACGCGTCGGTGGGCAGCGTGGGGAACACGGTCCGCCACCAGGAGCGGGTCTCCTCGTCCAGGCGCCCCTCGATGGCGGTGAGCGCCGTCGTACGGAAGACAGGGTCGGTCAGCAGGGACCGCACGTGAAAGATCGTGGCCTGGTCTTCGGGCTGCCCGGCCTGGCAGGCGGTCTCGTTGACGGCCACCAGCACCGCCAGGGCGGCGGTGAAGATGGTCAGCGCGCGGGGTGCGGTGGCGTCGTCCCAGCCGAGCACGGACGCGTAGGCGTCGGCGGTCGCCTCGACGACCTCGTGCGCGACCTGGCCCTGGTGCATACCGATCGGGTTCCAGCAACTGAGCTGCGGAGCAGGCCCGCTGGCGTTGAGGTCGATCAGCGCGATCCTCGGCATCAGGTGGTCGTGGGCGAGGAACGGCAGGGCACGCGGCCACGAGTCGCGGTGCGGGTCGACGAACATCAGCCCGCCGCCGGCATGCGCCCAGCCGATCGCCTGGGCGAGGGCGCGTTCCGTCTTGCCGCCTCCCGCCTTGCCCACCCCGACCTCGAACAGCGTCTCCTTGGCGTAGGTGGCGATCAGGCGCCGACGGCCGTCCGGGCCGCGGTAGATCCCCTGCAGCAACAGCTCGGGATCGCCATGCTCGAACGTCGGCAGGTCGCCGGCGAGCAGAGGCAGACGGCAGTGCGTTGTGGGCGGCTTGAGCAGGCCGGTCAGCTCTTCCAGCCTCACCCAGTTCGGACGGGGCGGCTGACAGTGCCTCAAAGTCCAGCGGCGTTCGAAGCCGCGCCGGCTGGGCCAGCGGTCCGCCCCGAACCGCCAGGGGCCTACCCTCCAGCCGCGCATCGCCCAGCGCGAGCCGCCGCCGAACACGTCCAGGGCGGCCTGAAGTTGAGCGAGCCGGGCCTGAGCGCGGCCCTCGGTGTTCGACGCGCACATCACCAGCAGCTGCACCCGCACCAGGTGGTCGTCCTCGGCGAGCTTGCCCAGCGCCTCCTGCGGGTCCACCCGGCGTGGGACGGGCGGTATGACCAGTCGGCGCCCACCTCCGCCCTGCTTGCCGGCGACCAGTTGCTGCAGCTGCCAGGTGAGCGAGTCCTCGATGCCGGTGGCGTCCTGCCGCACCCAGCGGGCGGCCCGCTGGGCCTCGCGCCGCTCCGAACGTCGCGCGTCGCTCATCAGCTGCAGACGGCGGGCCCGCAGTGCCCACTTGGGGGCGCGCTGGATGTCGAGCCGGATCTCGGCGAGGTCCCCCAACTCGGCACGCAGATCCGAGACGGCGTCGATCAGCGGCTGCAACGGGTCCGGGTTCAGCGGAACCTCACGCAGGGGTGCGGTCGGCCTGCCGCGCAGGATGAACTCCGCCCGCACCACGTGGTCACGGGGCTTGTCGACGAGGGGACGGGCCCGGTTCACAGTGACGGCCGGACCGAACGGCGTGATCGACAGCAGGCGTTCGCCGCCGGCCGGGCCTTCGATGCGGTAGCGCAGCGGGCTGGAGCCGTCGGCGCGCAGCCTGATCTGCACCGACTTCGACCGGCGCGGCGCCCACCACGGCATGCTCGTCGACGCCCGGGCGAGTTGCACACCCCGGCGGAAGATCTCCTCCAGACCAGGGTCGAAGTGCCGCGACGGTACGAGCTCCAGCGCCATCCGTTCGGCCGAGGCCTTCCGCGCCAGATGGCGCACCACCGCCTCGCCCGTGGCCCAGACCGCCACGGCGGCCAAAGACACCACCCACCAGTAGGTGATCACCCAGCCGGCGGTGTGAACGACGCCCAAGACGAGGCCGAGCACCTGGCCGGATGCCGATGCGGAGGCCTGGCCCGTCAGGTACGGGGCTGCGGAGTCCACGTGGACGCCCCCTTCAGTGTGTTGGTGCGGGTGAAGTGCCAGTCCGTGATGCGGCCGTCGGTGAAGGTGCCGCCGCGGTCCATGCCGGCCCACACCAGGTGCACCACCGCCTTGTCCGGGCTGTGGTCGCGGCGGGCGATCGCGGCCTGGATCCGGAAACGAGCGGCGGCGAACGCCGGCGCGAGGCCCTGCCGTGAGGCGGGGAAGACCGCAGGCCACTGCGCGCGGCCGATCCCGGTGGCGTCGGCGCGCAGGAGGTCGCGTCCCGCTGCCAGCAGTGCGCGTGCGTCGCCCGAGGGAAGATCTGGGGGCCACGCGGCCTCCAACGCCTTTTGGATGGCCGCATCGCCGGCCGTGCCTTCGCCGTGCGGCGGCAGTGCGGACGCACCGGCCGCCGGTGTCGACGCGGCGGGCGTCGAGGCAGGAGTGCCGACGGCCGGCTCATCAGTGGTCGGTGTAGGGGCCGCAGGTGACGGATCCGTGGTTGCGTGAGATGCCGCCGGGGCCGGTGGCTGCTGACCGTGCTGCAGGCCGAGGAGGGCGACGCCGACGACGGCGAGCAGGGCGGTGCTCAGCACCAGCAGACGCGGTGAGCGCGGGAGGGTGGTCACAGCAGCCGCGCTCCCCCCGCATAGCCCGACATGGCGTTGACCGAGTCCAGCCGGACGACCGTGCCCGGGCGGGCAGCGTTGATCATTTGACCGCTGCCGGCGTAGATCCCAACGTGGTAGATCGTGGAATCGCGGCCGGGGGCGTAGGCATAGAAGACGAGGTCGCCCACTTTGAGGGCGCTCGGGCCGAGGCTGGCGGGGATGCGCTGGCCGACGCCGGCTTGCGTGGCCGCGGTGCGCGGCAGGCTGATGCCGGCCTGGGCGTACGCGTAGGTGGTCAGCCCCGAGCAGTCGAAGCCCTTGATGTTCGCGCCGCTCTTGCCGCTTGGGGAGCAGCAGATCCCGTACGAGGGACCCTGAACGTTGCCGCCGCCCCACGAGTAGGGCACACCACGCTGGGAGAGCGCCGCGTCGATAACGGTACGGACCTTGCCCGAGACGTTCTTCAGGTCCGGGTCCTTGGCGGCCGCGGTGTACTGGTCGATCCAGCCCAGCACGTTGGCGACGTACTCGTCCGAGTGGTTGTACTGCCAGATCGCGGCCTTGAGCTGGGCACGCTTGGTCAGGTCGCGGCCGCCTCCGCACAGGTAGATCGCGGCGCCGAGCGCGGCGTCGTCGGCGTTGTGCGGGTCGGCGACCTTGTCGCCGTTGCCGTCTTCGCCGATCGATTCCCACGTGGAGGGCAGGAACTGGAACGGACCGACCGCACGCTCCCCCTGAGAGGTTCCGTCCCACTTGCCGCCGTCGGTGTCCGGGACGACGATGGTGTTGCCGCCCTGGCCGGAGCCGTTGAGGAGCACCCCGTAGATCTTCGGGCGGATGTCGCCGTTGTCGGCGATGTTCCTGCCCACCGCGTGGTTGGACTCGACCTTCGCGATCCCGGCGAGGATCGGCCAGCGCATGCCCTGGCACTTCGGCACATACGTCCTGACCTGCTGGACGGCCTTCTTGTAGGCGGTCAGCATCCGCGGCGGGATGTCCGCGGCACTGCCGCCCTCGGCGATCCCGCCATCGCCCTGCTGGCCCGTCTTCAACGCGACATACGCGCTGATCGCGTTCCCCACTGGTGCGGCACAGCACACGGCGGCAAACATCAGCAGCGCCACCACACACCCCCACCGCGCCATCCGGCGCCCGGGCGGCCTCACTCGTCCTCACCGTCCTCGGTCCGCCACCGGGCTCGCATTTCGCGCAGCGCTTCGGCCTGCCGCATCGACTCCTGGATCCGGGCCTGGTTGCTGGTGCCTGCGGAACCGCCCGCGTCACCGTCGCCGGGATGAACCGGACGCCCGGGCCTGCCGAGATCGGGCCGAGGCACCGGCGCAGGGCCGTCCCGGCGGGGGAGCGGTGCCGGAGGCGCAGTTGCTGCGGGACCGCCCGCAGGCGCGGCCGGCCGTGTGGGGGCAGGGGAAGGACGACCTGAGGGCGCAGGCCGCGGACGGGGTGCCGGGCGGGGGGTAGCGGTCGGCGTGGCTGCGGTTGGCAGGCGGCGGCTGGTGAACGGACCGGTTCCGCCGCTGTCGTCGGTGTGCTCGCGGATGACCCGGGCCACGAGACGCCCCGTGTCTTTCCAGGCCCGGCTGTCCTCGCGGACGGTGTTGCCCCACACCCGCACCTGCTGGCGGGCGTCCTGGGAGTAGCGCGAGCCCCCCGACCGCGTGCGGCGCACATTGGCCGGCAGACCTACAGTCGCCCCGTATGCGGCCCGGCCGCCGCGGCTTGCGATGCGGTACCCGCGGAAACGGACCAGCCGATTATGTGCCCGGGTCGACAGCAGCGTGCGGTCGCTGTTCTGGTCGTGCAGCACCTGGCCGGTGGTGCGGTCGACAACCTGCCCCTGCTCGTTGCGATACCGGTCGGGCGGGCCCCCGGGCCGACGCGGCCCCGTGCCGCCTGAACCGCCGTCCCCGCCATCCGACGACCCGCCCGTGTTCGGATCGCCGTCGGCCGTGGGCTTGCGCCACTTGGCCAACTGCTCCTTGTCCGGCCGCCGTCCGATCAGCAGCCAGCCAGCACCCTTGATGCCGAGCCGTGCGCCCAGCCCACCCACGGCCGCGGCTGTCGTCAGCGGGGCCAGACCGCGCCCGGCTTCGGCCGTGGCATCGGCGAGGATCCCGCCGGTGTCCACCGGCATGCCTGCGCCGTCGAACAGGGAAGTGAGCGCGCCCGTCAGCCGCTGCCGGGTGCCGAGCATCCCGAACCGGCCGCCACCCCCGCCGGTGAACGCGCGCAGGCCGCCGCCGTATCCGCCCATCCCGGCAGGGGAGTTCATGGCGAGGGCGGCGCCGAGTTCGGAGGTGTCGCCGGGCATGTGGGTGCCGCCGACCTTGGCGTAGCGCATCCGCATCGCCATGCGCCGGCCGAAGGACGCAATGCCGGTCAGCAGTCTGCGGTGTCCGGCCGCGCCGGCGATGGCCAGGACGTCAATGAGCAGGATCCGCTCGACCATCAGGTCCGGGCCGTTGGTGATCGTGGCGTCGACGGCGATCCCGAAGAACGGAATGAACGCGCAGATCCCGACTACGGCCAAAACCGCGATCCCCCACACGGACAGCCACTTCCATACCGACTGCCGTGCGGGCCCGGGCAGCATGCCCGCGACGAAGGTGACCCCGCCGACGGCCGCCGCGGCCGCACACACACCTTGGGTGCCCAGCAGCACGATCGCGCTGGACAGCAGCATCCCGCAGATGAACAGCGCGGCGATCAGCAGCAGGAACGCGCCGCCGACCCGCCACCACGTGGGCTTCTCGGCATATCCCGCGCATGACTCGCCGACCGGGCCGGCCTTCTTCATGTCCGCGAGGAACGCCGCGAACGCCTGGTCCTCGTCGGTGACGATCGCGTTGGAGGCGTCGAGGAGCTCGCCCCCGGGCGTGAGGGAAGGGAGATCGTCGGTGCTGGGCGGCTTGTCATCGACGTCGCGCTCGCAGTACTTCTTGGCCGGCCCGATGATCAGATGGCAGGCGTCCTTCGCCTTGTCCGAGGGAGTCGAGCTGGGCATGTACCCGCCGGTGACCCACTTCAGATGGACGGCGTAGGCCTTGCGGTCGGAGTCCTTGGCCGGGTCGAGGACGCGTCCGTACTGAAGGAGCATGTACGGCTTGACGATCAGGGCGTTGGTGATCGAGTCCTGGAGAGGGCGGGCCACTTCCGTTGACGAGACCGGTCCTTCGCCTTCAAGCTCCTCGCACTTGATCTCGGCATTGCCCGCCATGCCCGCGCACGGGTCGTAACTCGCGAGCTTGCCGCCCCAGTCGTAGGAGTTGACGCTCTGCTGGGCCACTTCGGCAGCCACTTGCTGGGACTGCCCCAGCGGACCGTCCGGGCCGAGCAGGGTGTCGGGACGGATGAGAGCCGAGGCGGCGATCGCCCCGATCAGCAGGGTGAGAAAGATTTCGCCCAGACCGCGGCCGACCCGGCCACGCACGATCATGAACCCCGCGAACACAAACGCCCAGGCCAGCAAGAGCCCCTTCAGCCCAAGGGTGTCGACGACCACGCTGTCGTAGGTGTCGGCGACCTTCTGCGCGGGCTTGATGAGGAGCTTGAGCAGCGGGAACCGAAAGGCCACCTCGATGGCCCACCCGGCCAGCCCGACCAGCAGCCGGATCAGCGTGAACAAGCCGGACAGGGCGAAGGCCAGAGCCTGGGTCTTGAAGGCGACGATGGAGCCGCCGGAGGCGTTCAGGTCGTACCCGTCGATCGGCACACCCTCGGACGAGTAGATGTTCAACGGGGCGAGCAGGTCTCCGGCCTCGCTGCTGCTGCCGGCCGCGTACACGACCTGGGTGTTGACCAGGAGGAACACGCCGGTGAGCAGCACGACGAAGCCGGCCGAACGCAGCCTCGCGCGGTCTGGACGGAACACGTCAGCGCCGCCTTTGCCCAGCAGGCCTGCGCAGCCGCCACACCACGAGAGCACCCACACCTGCACAGGCGGGCACGAGCCTCCACGCCCTGCCAACGACGTCCTGATGACCAGCGGAAGCATTGGCTGCGGCGCCGCGCTCGCAGTACGACTTGGCCGGGCCCACGATCAGGGCGCAGGGATCTTGGTGCGCGGCGTCGGCGGCGAAGGCCTGCCCGGTGTGCGGCCACCACCCCTGCGGCACGCCCACCCCGAGGGCGAGCACGACCGCGCCGACGACGACGGCGATCACGGTAAGGACACTCACGGCGGCGGCGACGCGCCTCGCGCGGTTCCAGGACAAAGTGGTCATCAGACGGTTTCCTTCGGACGGGGCTGCGCGGCCTCACCGGCGAGCGGCTCCGGCACCGTGGGGGAGACAGCGCTCGCGCCGCGTCCCGGCGTGGTGGTGATGGACGTCGTGATGCGGGCGATGCGGGGGATGGAGACCTTGATGCGGCCGGTGTTCTGCCGCGGGCAGGTCAGCAAGAACTCGCCCTCCCGGCCCCTCTGGCCGACCGGAGACAGGCCGGTGGTCACCAGCCGCAACAGCTCGCCGTCGTCCGGGTCGAGCCCGACGAACTCCAGGCCGCGCCGGGCGCGTTCACGATCCGCGGTGCGGGTGAGTGCCCGGTAGGCCATCAGGCCGCGGTCGGGGCCGAGTTCTTCGGCGTCGTGCGAGCCCGCCAACAGGCCGGCGCCGTGCTTGCGGCCGTCGTGGAGGATCTCGTGGACCAGGGCCGTGCCCTCGGCGGACGAGGTGAGCCAGTACAGCTCGTCCAGGACCACCGCGGTGAACCGGTCGGGGTCCTCGAAGGCGGTCTGCCGGGCGATCGCGGCGATCAGGTAGAGCACCGCCCGGCCGATCAGCGCCTCCAGCGGCTGTTGGTGCAGGATCTCGGGGTTGGCGAACGCGGCCTTCGGGGGCAGCTTCAGACCCGTGGTGGTGATCACGATCATGTCGGAGGCGCTGGAGGCGTCCAGCCGCACCGGCGGCAGCGTCGGGTCGAAGACCATCGCCGCCAGAGAGTTGGTGGCGACGACCCGGATGAGGCCGGCGAGGGTCGCGGCCGCGTCCTGCCGCTTGCCCGCCTCGCGCGTCGCCATCTCCTCGAGGACCTCAAGGACACGGTGGATGGACGGGGCGCTGCTGAGGGCGGCCTGTTCGACGGCGTGGTGCAGGACCTCGCCACTGGTGCTCATCGGGCCGATGCCGAGCTGCAGGGTCAGATAGGACAGGGCGTAGTGACGGCCCTCGGGCCCGTCGAACATGCGCAGCGGGTCGATGGACACCTCGGCCTGCGCGGCATCGATGATCTGGACCCGGCCCTTGGCCGCAGTGCGGGCGAAGGTCGCCCACTCGCGGACCGGGGTTCGGTCGATGCAGATCGCGCAGCCGCCGCGCGCCCACACCGCCTCCGCGATCAGCTTCTGCAGGACACTCTTGCCCGCGCCCAGATCCCCGACGATGCCCATCGACGCGGAGGCGTCGACCTTGGGCGCGTCCGCCACGTTGATCATGACGGGGCGGGTGGTGCCGCAGTCCAGGTCGATGCCGAGGAACATGCCGCCCGGGTCGCCGACCTCCGCAGCGGTGAAGGCGCCGGCAAGCGCCCAGTCTTCGGAGACCTGGTGCTGGGTGAACTCCCGCACGACCCCCGGCCGTACCGTGCCGGGCAGGCCGAGAGCGAAGAGAGCTTCCTGCAGGCCGGCCGGGCGTACAGCCCGGTAGTCGGCGCCGCCGAGCAGCGCGGCCAGGGCGCGGGCCCTCGCGTCGCAGACGGCGGCGGTCGGTCCCCACACCGTCAGCACGGTGACGGACTGCACCTCGACCTCCACGCTGGTGCGGGAGAGACGGGCATCGAGCTCGCCCAGGTCGCGGGCGGCTTCGGTCAGGGACGCGGGCATTCCGGTCGGGCGGGCGTCGTACTGGTCGGCTTGGTCGATGAGTTCGTTCTTCTTGCGCCGCACTTGGTCGCGGGCCTTCTCCGCGGGCACGAGCGTCAGGTCGACGGTGTAGTCGACGGGAAAGTCGAGCATCTCCAGCTGGGCGAACAGGTCGGCGGCATCCTGGCTGATGGCGGGCGGGCACTCGGCCAGCGCCAACTGCGCCTGGTAGCCGACCCCGTTGTCGGACTCGACCTGCAGCCAGCGCCGCCCAAGCGGCGAGCCGGTGTTCACTCGCCACCAGGCCTTACGCCCGGATCGTGTGATCTGCCCCGCGCTCTTGAGCTCGTCGACGTCGTCGAGGTCGGGGTCGATGCCGCCTTCCTGCAGGCGGACCTGGCCCAGGTCGGCGTAGCTGGGGGAGCGCAGCACGCCCTCACGGATCTGCCCGCCGTGCAACTCGCTGGTCTCGGCCTCCGCCAGCAGCGGCTCGGCAAGTCCGCGGTGCAGGGCGTGCTGGATCATCCACACGATCTCCGCCGGCCGGGCCGGGCGGAAAGCGATGCCGCCAGCGAGCGCGGCCTCCACTCGTGAGGCCTGCTCGTGATACGCGCTCACCTCCCGCCGGGCCACCGGTGCCGGCCGCATGCCCAGCATTGGTGCGACCTCGGCCCACGCAGGGCCGAGCGACGCCGACACCTGCAGGCCGCCTGTTTCCGTCTGAAGCGGCACGGCCAGCCACAGGGTGCGGCGGTGCATTTCCTGGTCGTCCAGCAGGTCAAGGGCGGCCTCGACGTTCTCCACCCACGGGTGCCGGCCCGCACCGGGTGCCTGCTCGGCCGGCTCGATGCCCTCGATCATCCTGAGGGCGATCTCACCCGGGTCGACCTGCGCGCACAGTGAGTACAGGCGCGGGGCCCCGGACAGCGAGCGCACCAAGTGGGTGATCTTTGCCAGTTGTTCGTCGCGGACCGGGTCGGGCACATAGGTGCCCTGGACGGTCTCCTCGCGGCGTCCCTGAGTGTCCGGGCCCGGGTGCAGGCGGTAGATCGCCCACACGCTGCCCTGCGTCGACCACACCAGGTGCCCGGCGATGTGACGGATCGGAACCCTCACCGCGCACCCCCTTGCTGGGCGAGCGCGAGCAGCTGCTGCACACCCGACACCGGCCCTGCCGCTGCCGCGGGAACAACCAGCTGGGTGCGGCGGGGTTTCGACGAGCGGTCTGGGGCCGGGCTCAGGTGCGGCACCCGGACTGGACGCCGCTGCACCGCACGAGAAGGTGCGGACTGCGCAAGGGGGCCGGGGGCGGGCGCTGGCGTGTCCTCGATGGTGAAGCCGCCGAGGAACGGGTGCGCAGCGCGGTCGCGGGCGGCCCGCCCGCCGATCCGCCCACCGCGGGGCTGCCAGAGAAGCAGCACCCAGCCCAATGCGGCCTGCATCGGCGCCCGGCCCCGGACCTTGGGCTGGCGCACCATCCAGATGACCAGGCCCCACCCGACGACGGGGACCGGCCCCATCCACGACCACCAGCCGATCGTCTTGACCAGAAGGAAGCCGCCCCCGACGGCGACCGCGATCTGCGCGGGCGTGTACGGGCCGAGCGGGATCCTCCAGTCGGCGACCTTGCCCAGCACCCAGGGGTGGCGGCGGGCCGAGGTGTAGAAGCGGCCTACCCGTGCCGCGGCGATCGTGCTCACAGCCAGCCCCCGACGCCCGGCGAGTGATCACGAGAGGCCGAAGGTTCGGACCGGACGACCCCAGGAGCGGCGGGCGCGCCCTTGGCCGGGTTCTTCACCTCGTCGGTGAACATGTTCGCCAGGTCGTTGCGCGA
The DNA here is from genome assembly GCF_040605395.1 of Streptomyces sp. NPDC005648. Classification (NCBI taxonomy): domain Bacteria; kingdom Bacillati; phylum Actinomycetota; class Actinomycetes; order Kitasatosporales; family Streptomycetaceae; genus Streptomyces; species Streptomyces sp. NPDC005648. The sequence continues at coordinate 115,604 of NZ_JBEXCS010000012.1, forward strand.
GTTGTACAGACCGAGCGCGATCACCATCAGCAGCAGGGCGCCGATCCCCGCCTTCAGCGAGAACTTCTGGATCATGATGACGACGACCAGGCAGATCAGACCGGCCTGCAGACCCTTGGTTGCCCACTCCTTGAACATGCTGATCCACGAGTTGCCGAGGTCGTCCAGCTGACCGGCGAGCACGAGGCTGTGCACGGTGTTCATCGGCCACCCCCGTCCTTGGCCATGCCGGACTGAAGCGCGGCGACTTCCCACCGGCCCGAGCGGGCCTTGAGCGTGAGCTCGTACACCAGCGGCCACCGGCCGGTCGCGTCCCGGGCTTCCACCGAGGAGAGGATCCGCACTTTCGTGCCGTCCGCCGGCACCTCCTCGGCGGCCGCGGCTTCCTCGACGGCGGACACCTCCTGGACGGCGACCGTCTGGTACGGGGCGGGAGACACGGCGGTGAGCTTCACGCCTGGGGCGAGGTAGCGGTCGACTTCCCCGGCACCCGTCAGGTAGGCGGCGAGGAACTGCCCGACGGCGGACGATAGATCCCCCTCCGGCACGGTCACGGTGTACGACGACTTCGGCACCTCGGCCCGGGCCGGGCCGGCCACCACGCCGGGCGCACCGGTCACCGTGAACGAGGAGCCCGCGTGGTCGGTGACCACCGGCACGGCGTAATACCGCACCGACCCGTTGGGGTACTGCGCAGCCACGGTCACCGACCACGCGCTGGCGCCGCGCTGCGCACTGCGCACCGCCGTCACGGAGCCCGGCGCCGACTGCGCATCGGCGGCCGGGGCGGGCAGTTCGACGTCCGGCGCCATCGAGTGCGCAAGCCGCGCCTGCGCACTCGTCTCGTCGTTCGCGCTGCTGCGCAGCCACGCGCCGACGAACACCTGCGCATAGCCGCCCGGGTCGGCGGCGGATGTCGCGGTGCGCATGGTGGTGGGCTTGGTCGCGGGGGCTGCCGCGACCGTGGTCGGGGTGGAGGCGACGGCGACGGCGAGGGCGATGGGGCCGGCCGCGATGACGGTCCAGACTGCCATGCGTGAGAGGCGTACGCGGCGGCGCATCGCCTCCAGCCGGGCGCCGGCCGCCATCGGAGCAGCGGCCTCGCTCTGTGAGGCCTGCTTGCCAGGGGACATGGTCAAACTCCCAGGTCAGAACGGATGTTGCTGACCTCGAGAAAACCCGGCGACCCCGACCCGACCACCGACCATGAACCCCCGACCATGGTCACGATGGGGACACGAAGTCCATGGTCGGGGTCATGGTCGGCCCGACCATGACCCCGACCATGGGTCAGCCGCGAGCCGGTGACAGGCCACCGCGTCCGGTGCTGTTCCCCGGACAGGCGACCGCTGCGCGATCACGTGGCGCCCGGCCACAGGGCCCCGGACACCGATGCGCAGACGGAAGCCGGCGGGGCCGTGACAGACGCCTGCGCAGTGCGCGATACGGACCTGCGCAACAGAAGATCAGGAAGTCCGGGTGGACTGCGCAGCGCCCCCATCACAACTCGACTGCGCAGGGCCCCCGGGCCGGTTGCGCAGCCCGATTGCGCAACCCCAGTCCGGGGCTGCGCAGTCGGCTGCGCAATCACTGAGCGCCCGGGCTGCAGGCGCTGTGGTCGGCCCGACCATGAGCCCGACCATGGCTGCTAGACGCCTCCGTTGCCGGATCGTGACCGATGGTCGGGGCTCGTGGCCGTCAGCCTGGTCGGGGTGGGCGGGTGAGCTGACGCCATGGAACGCACGCACGCCTCCACGCCCAGGACTCCCCGCCGCCCCACCGCGGCGGGGCCGGTGTGCCACCGCGGTCATGACGCGCGGCATGCGTCGGGGACACGGCGGTGAGCCGCTTGGGGGCGGGGATCCGCCGGGGCGTCATGGCGGCCGATCAGTTCACCCAGATCGCCAACGCTCTGTTTCGTGACTCCCGGCTGTCGTTCAAAGCCAAAGGGATCTTCGGGTACGTCTCCACGCACATCAACGGCTGGCAGGTGACGGTAACCGACCTCGTCCGCCTCGGCCCGGACGGACGCGAAGCGGTACGCACCGGCCTGCGGGAGCTCGAGGCACACGGCTACCTGATCCGTGAACGCCTGCGCCGCCCGGACGGCACCCTCGGCGAGATCGTCTACTGCATCACCGACCGACCGGCCATCTTGGACAACGCACTGCTCGAAGCCGGCTTGATGGTCACGTCCCCCGAGGCCGAGCACGCCGCCGGCCTCCCGGCGGGCATCCGGCGAGGCGTGATGGCGGCCGATCAGTTCACCCAGATCGCCAACCAGCTCTTCCGCGAGCCCCAGTTGTCCTTCAAGGCCAAGGGCCTCTTCGGCCTGCTCTCCACGCACCGGGACGGCTGGCGAATGACCGTCACCGACATCGCCCGCCGTGGCCGCGACGGTGAGGCAGCCGTCAAGAGCGGGCTGAAGGAGCTTCAGAAGCACGGCTTTCTGGTGCGGGAACGCGAGCGCGGTCCAGACGGGACCCTCGGCGCGGCCGCGTACTTCCTCACCGACCTGCCCGCTCTGCAAAGCAGCAGGTCACAACCAGAGTCGGGTTTTCCACCAGTGGATGAACCTACGTTGGCTGATCGCTCCACTAAGAACACCAACAGAAAGAAGACCAACAAGCAGAACACCAGCCCCCTCCGTCCGTGCCGCGGCGGCGCATCGCGCACACCGGGACGGACCAACCGGCCGGCCACACCGACGTCCCCGCCGGCCGCTCCCCCGGCGGATGAGTTGCACCCGGGGATCCGGCTGCTGCTCGACCTTGGGGCGGCTCGCCCCGAGCTGCTGCTGACGGGGCAGGCGCTGACCGACCAAGGCCGCGTCGTGACCGTGATGCTGGAATCCGGCTGGAGCCGCGATCAGCTGAGGCACGTCATCGCCGCCCGGCCCCTGCCCCATCCGGTACGTACCTCGGTCGGCGCGATCATCGCCGCCCGCCTGCGCGCTGCCCAGGCCTACCCGCCGCCCACCCTCGCGGCCGACCACCACGACCAGCCCGTGTGGGACGACCCGCCGCCGCAGCCGATGACCGGCTCCGCCGCCGCCCGCACGGTGAGCGAGGCCCTGACCTACCGGGCCCTTACCGAGTGCGCCGGCTGCGGGGTTCCCGGAACCGCCCCCGGCGAGGACCTCTGCCCGGCCTGCCTCGGCTGGCCGCTCTGCCGCACCTGCCCGGGACCCACACCCCGCCGCGCCCACCCCGACGGTGACGGCCGCTGCACCACGTGCGCCTCCGCCCTGACAGACCACCACCTGGAAGGAAGCACCTCGTGACGGACACGCTCCACACACCGCCACCGACCGCGCCCGCGTACCACGAGCGCCCCTTCACCCGTGACCCGCGGCGGTGGGACAGAGAACGCTCCCGCGCCCTGCGGACCGGCCACGTCCGCGACCACACCTGCTCGGCCGCCTGCGAACTGGTGCTCGTCCACGAGCGCACCCCCTGGGGCTGGCTCGCCTGGACCGTCCCCGGCGACGGCAGCCCGCCCGAGATCCCCCACCGGATCGCGGTGCTCACTCCCGGCGCGACGCGGACGCAGCGCCTTGCCCTGTGCTGGCTCACCCGGTGCCCCGCCCCGGACAGCGTCCCCGGGTCCCTGCCCTTCTCCGCCGCGGCCGTCGTGCTCCTCAGCCTGGTCGCCGGCCTGTTCGCCATAAATCACGGAGTCCCCGTCGACGTCGCCCTGCCAGCGATTCTCCTCGCCCCGCTGCTCGCCGAACACCTGCCCGACCGGCTGGACAGCCGGGCCCGCGAACACGTCCGCATCGTCGAAGGCGACGACGCCTGCCGCTACCTGCAGCGCCTCGCCGCCCTGCACACCTCCCTCGTCCAGGCCGCCGCCGGCAGCGACCGCTACGAACTGCGCCGCTCGGCCGAGATCGGCCAGGGCTTGCTGTGGGATGCCGCAGGCCTGCTCCAGACCCAGGACATCCGCTCGGCCTCAGACGGCCTCATCGCCCGTGAACGGCTGATGCTCCAACTCGTCCACCAGGTCGCGCAGATCGTTGAGCGCGACGCCACCGAGGGCGGCGCCGCCGATGCGGGCCAAACCCGCGAGCCCCGGCGATCACCGGGCCCATCGGGTTTTCGGCCGACGACACCTCGCACCACACCCAGCACACCACCGCTGAGAACCGTCCACATGCCCAAGCCTCAGCCTCAGCCCGAGTCGGGCCCGGCCGTCCGCACTCAGGACGTCTACCTGCTCTTCGCACACGAGCCGTACTACGTCGGCCCCGGAACTCAGGAGATCAACACCACCGTCGTGGCCGCTGGCTCCCTGCTCCACCCGCAAGTGCTCCAGCCCGACGGCACCCGGATCCACGACCTTCTCACCCAAGGACGCAAGCCGGGAGAGATCGTCCCGCTGTCCACCCTCACCTATGAACTGAACGGCGGCGTCGACTGGCCGACCGTCGGCGACTGGGAACACGTCACCACCGACCTGCTGCAGCTCGTTCGCTTCGGGAACTGCGATGCCCTCAGTCTCGGCCTGCCCGAGATCGCGCGAGCCCTCGTTTGCACCGGCCCGCACAGCCACGTGCGCGCCTTCGACGCCGCAGCCGACGAGTTCGTCGTCTACGGGGTCGCCGAGCGGGCCGCCGTGCTGGCCGAGGTCGACGTCTTCCTTGCCGGCCTCGTGGCCGAACAAGACCTTTGGCCCGGCGATGGCCTGCTCTCCCCGCAAGCCCGCGTGTGAGTCGGCGAGGGACCGCCGTGGTGCGGCGTGTACCTGCGGCAGCGCAGCAAAGGGGAGCTGAGTGCGGGCGGGCGACGCCGGCGACGTACGCCTTGAGCCCGTAGCGGCTGTAGGTGCCGCCCTTGACGAGCTTTGCTCCCGGGGGAGGAGTGGGGGCCGGCTTGCGCTTCGCACGCACCGACTGGTCGCCGCCGATGAGGTGCCGGTTGTCGACGAGGGCTTCGCAGTCGAACGCGGACACGTCGGCGAAGGGGCGGCGGCAGCTCTTGCAGCAGGTGTCCAGCGCGTCGATGCGCTGCTCGACCTTGGTCTTGAAGGAGCCGCGGAAGTCCGCGACGCGAGCCACGGCCTCCTCGACAACGATCTCGGCTGCGACGACCCAGGTGTGGGGGTGCTTGGTCGTGGTGGCGGAACGGGACGAGGACTCGTCGGTCACGTGCTGGTCTCTCCCTGAGAAATCCGGGCCCGCTCCAAGGCCGTGGTCACTCAGCGAGACGCGGCAGTGAACGATTCCGTTACGTCCACCGCCGCGTACTGCGGCGGAGCGCCTTCACGTGCTGGGCCAATGGCACGTCATTCTTGAGCCAGTTCCAGGGGGATGGACGGTTGCACAACGCCGTCCTCGATGTAAGCCGTCCCGCTAGTGGCGAGGGCCTGCAACGCGACTAGGAACCGGAGCCTGCCCTGTGGTGGGAGGTCGTCGAGGACACGCATGGTCGGCAGTACGCGGACGTTTGCCCGCGGGTCGCGGTACTCAAGGTGCCCGACGGCCTCGCGGGTCATCGGCTCAGTCGCCCAAACGTGCGTGATGACCTTCCTACGCCTCATCCGGGTGCAGGTCAGAGCGACGCGCCGAAGCAGGGGGAGGCCCTCCTTAGCGCCGCGAAGTACGCTGTGGGCGGCTTCCCTTGGTTGCTGCCCGTCGTACACGGGCCCGGTAGGTATCAGGATGAGCTCGCGCAGGTCAGCGACGACCAGCGAGTCCGGCCCCACCGGTACAAGCAAGGACACCCCGATCACTGGGGGGCGCCAATCCTCGTACGCAGCCGTACCTCGCTCAGGGGCTGCGTGGCGCAAGGCTGGCATGGCGGCTGTGATGGTCGGCATCAGCCGCTGCTCTCCACTGCGGCCACGATCTCGGCGAGGTGATGCGGCTGGCTGGTGCTGGGGATGGGGGCGATGTGGCTGCCGTGGTTGAGGAGCCATTGCAGTGGTGCGACTGGTCCGTTCGCGTTGGCGAGAGTTCCGGCGTCCAGCGGCCGGTAGGCGACGTACGGGATGTTCAGTTCCGCGCACACTTCGACGGCGGGGTCGAAGTGGTCGGTCGTGTTGAGGACGTTCTGCACGGTGGCGACGGTCAGGTACTTGCCGGCGCGGAGGATGTCCTCGCGGGTAACCTTGGAGAGGCCGATGTACCCGATCTTGCCTTCTTCCTGGAGGGCTTCCAGGACGGCGAGTTGGTCTTCGAGTGCCACCTCGGGGTCGATGCGGTGCAGGTAGCACAGCTCCAGGCGCTCGACGCGTAGTCGGCGCAGGCTCGCTTCGACGCAGGCCCGCAGATAGAAGGGACTGCCGAGCGGCCTCCATTGGCCCGGGGCGGGGCGGACCATGCCGACCTTCGTGGCGATCAGCACTTGCTCGGGGTAGGGGTAGAGCGCGTCGCGGATCAGGTGCTCGACGGTGTGGGGGCCGTAGGCGTCGGCGGTGTCGATGTGGGTGATGTCGTACGTGTGTACGGCCTGGCGCAGGACGCTCAGCGCTGTGTCACGGTCGGTGGGATCGCCCCAGGTGCCGGGGCCGGTCAGGCGCATCGTGCCGAGGCCGAGGCGGGAGACGGTCTTCCCGGCGATGGTGATGGTGCCTGCGGGAGAGGTCATACCAGGGCCTCCTTCAGGCAGAGCTGGATCGCGGTGTCGATCGCGTGGGCCTGGCTGTCGGGGTCGCTGGTCACGCGCTGGTGGGCGATGTCGTCCTGGTCCAGGAGGAGCTGGACGTGTTGGTCGACGAGGCGGCGGAAGCGGGCGTCGTACTCGTGGCCGGTGTCCACGGGCATGCTCTCGTCGAGCGTGGTGGCGAACAGCAGGTCGTACTTGGGGAGTTGGGTGGAGGCGAGTGTGAGGAGGCGCTCGCGCTCCAGCCGGGGCGGGACCTCGCCGCGGTATGCGAGCGCGGCGTGGAAGTAGGCGATGGCGTCGTGGGCGGCCCGGTCGATGAGCACGACCTCGGCGCCCTGGACGGTCGCGGCGATTTCGTCGGCGATGCCCTGCGTGATGATCCACTCCGTGGAGTCGGCGGTGTGGTGGTGCATCTTGGGCAGGCCAGCCGCCGCGGCGCGTTTGCCGAGGCGGCCGGTGCGGGCCACGGTGACGCCTTCGGCACGCAGCTCCATCTCGATCCGTTTGAGGAGCGTGGTCTTGCCGGTGGAGTGGGTGCCGAGTATGGCGATGCGGAGGGGCTGTCGGGTGGTCACCACAGTTTGGGGTCCTCTGCTGGTTCGGGGGTGCCGGGCAGGCCCGGGGGGACGGCGGCGGTGATGAGCTGGTCCCAGGTCTCGTAGTGGTCGGCCATGGCGAGCAGGAGTTGCGCCGTGGCGTACGCGTCGTATGTCGCGCGGTGCCGGCCGACGTGCGGGGCCTGTGACAGGTCCGGCTGCGCGTGCTTGATCAGCGCGTCGAGCGTGTAGGTGGGCAGGTCCTTGTACGTCGTCCTGGCCAGGCGCAGGGTGTCGAGGACGCCGGCCGGCTCCCATGCGGGGAGATGGCGGCTCAGCTCGCGGTAGTCGACGTGCGCGTGGTGGGCGCAGATCCAGGCGGTGCCTAGGAAGTCGCCGACCGGACCGGAGAGTTCGGGCCACGTCGGCTTGTCGGCCAGGAGGTCGTTGGTCAGGCCGTGGATGGAGGCCGCGCGTGCGGTGACCGGCCGCTCCGGTCGGATCAGCCAGGCCCCGGCCGTCGTGGTGTCCGGCCGCCCGTCAAGGATCGGCAGCGCGGCGATCTCGACGAGGTCGGGCGGGTTGGTGCCGTTGCCCTCGACGTCGACGACGAGCAAATCGGGCCAGCTCTCGAACTTCATGGGGTGTCGAGTCCGTTCTCCGCCTCCCAGCCGATGGGCGCCCGGCCGTGCTGGCGGTAGTGGTGGGGCTTGTCGCGGTCGTGGCACTGGTAGCCGAACCCGTGCTGCAGGAAGTAGCGGGGCGGCTCGTCCAGTCCCTCGACGACGATGGCACGATCGTTGACCTCAACCGTGCCGATCGCCCCCAGGGCGCGCGCCTCGCGGGTGACCTCGGCCAGGTCGGGCCTGACCCACGCCTTCGCGCACAGCGCGATCTGCTTGGGCGGGCAGATGCTGCACAACTCCCGCACCCCGTAGTGGCCGTTGTAGTCGGCTTCGCCGTGCGCGTAGGCGACCCCGCAGCTCGTCTTGCGGAACAGCGTCCCCCACGGCTCGCCGCCGAGCTGGGCCTGTTCGAACGCGTCCAGGATGCGCTGCTCGGCCAACTCCGGCATGATCTTGCGGCGGGCGGTGCCGTCGTACGGTTCCGGAATGCCGTTCGCTTCGTAGTAGGCCTTGATCTCCTCGCGGAAGAACAGGCCCGTGAAGACGGTGGCGTGCGCGTGCAGGGACAGTTCACGGGCCCGTTCGATGTGCTCGTCGGAGTCGTTGAGCCCGGGAACGATGGGCCGCCAGTACAGGACGGTGCGGTAGCGCTCGGCGTGCTCGTACAGCATGCGCAGGCTGTCCGCGGCGTACGCCGAGTTCACCGGCTCGATCTTCGGGTGGTCGATGCCTGAGTGAGTGACCAGGATCGTCAGCCGCAGGTTGCGGAAGGAGTTGAGGACGGCGCAGTCCTTGGCGCTCACCCGCCACCGGGTGATGACCAGCACGTGGTTGGTCAGGCCCCGGTCGTCGAGCTGCTGGAGTACGGCGAACAGGTGCGGCTTGACCACCGGCAGCATCGGGTCCGTGGCCCGGTTGAACAGCTGGAGCGGGGTTGTGTGGGGCCGGAAGTAGGGGTGGGCGAGCAGGGCGCTCACGGCGGCCTCGTCGCTCATCAGGCGCTTGGGGGTCTTCATGGTGAAGTTGTCGAAGAGATGGCGCACGCAGTAGGCGCAGTCCAGCGGGCAGCCGACGATGTGGTTCAGCGACAGGCCGGACTTGCGGTACTCGATCACGTCGGCGAGTTCGGGCTTCAGCTCGCCGATCTGCTCGGCGGTCAGCAGCGGCAGCAGGCGGCGCGGTACGGCGGGAGCGGTCACAGGGCACCTCCGGAGCGGTTGGCGGTCGTGGGCTGGCGAGGCACGCCGTTGGGGGCGGTGAGCAGCGATCGGCGGGATGCGCCGAACCAGGTGCCGAAGTCGCGGCGGGCGGCGTCTGCGTCGTCCGAGGTGTGCACGAGGTTGTGCACGAGGCGCTGTTCGGCGCTGGCGCGCTCCAGGCTGTCGTTGCCGAGGTCGCCGCGGATCGTGCCGGCCGCAGCCCGGCTCGGGTCGAAGTGGCCGAGAAGTTGGCGCAGTTGGGCGTGCAGGCCCGGTTCCCCGTAGGCGAGTGCGACGGTGACGGCCTTGCCGGTGTAGACGTCGTCCAGGCAGGCGGGGATGTCTCGGTCGGTGAAGTGGTCGGCGTCGACAAGCAGGTCCCAGTAGTGCACGTCGATCTGCCACCGCTGCACGATCATGTCGCGGCGGTTGGCCACCGTGATCCCGCAGGCCTTGATCCGCTGCAGGACGGCGTCCACCAGGCCGTGCTCGATGGCGTCCGGCTTGCACAGGATCACCGAGCAGCGGTCGAAGTCCGAGACCTCCAAGCGGCGCCCGGGCCCGTACCAGGTGCCGTACTCCCGCTGCGCGGCGCCCGGATCGTCGCTGGTGTGCACGAGGTTGCGCACCAGGCGCTGTTCGGCGCTGGCGGCGGCCAGGCTGTCGTTGCCGAGGTCGCCGCGGATCGTGCCCGCCACCGCCCGTGTCGGATCGGTGTCGCCGATGAGCTGGCGCAGCCGGGCATGGATGCCGGGTGCCCCGTGCGCCAACGCCACGGTGACTGGCCGTCCCGTGAACGCGGCGTCGATGGCGTCCGGCAGGTGGGGCAGCTGGCGCCGGCCGGTGTCGGCCAGCAGGTCCCGGTAGGCGACGTGCGGCTGCCACGGCTCGGCGATCAGGTCGCGGCGGGAGGAGACGGCGACGCCCGCGGCGGTGATCCGGTCCAGGACCTGGTTGACCAGGCCGCGCACGACCGCGTCCGGCTTGCACAGGATGACCGCCCAGCGGTGGAAGTCGACGCCGTCCACGACGGCGCCGCTCATCGGATGACGGCCCGTCACCGGACACCACCGACCGCCGCCGCGCAGGCCGGCCACTTGCGCACCATCAGCCAGCGCAGACCGGTGCCCAGCGCGGCCAGGAGATCGGCGTCGACCGCTTCGCGCTTCTCGTGCCGGATCTGCCGGTACAGCTCAAACAGCACCACTACCTGCTGCCAGTACGGCGCCAGATCCAGTCCCGCAATGTGCTCGGCGCTGTACCGCGTTTCGTTCGTCCGCAGCGCCTCTTCGTGCTCCAAGATGTACGCGATGGTCGCGCTCCCGGTGGTCTCCGGCATCGACGGGAACGGGAAGTAGGGGACGCTGGGACGGTGGTCGGCCTCGTCCAGGACGCGCTTGACGCGGTCGGCGTTGGCGTCGTTGACGTGCGCGGAGCCGATCGTATGGGTGTAGGTCCCCAGGTCCAGGCCGAGTTGGGCGGCCGCGTACTCCTGGATCATGGTGAAGGAGAAGACGTCGGACAGCAGACCGCAGTCGAGATCGTTCGCCCGCATGTGGCAGACCATGTGCAGTTGTCCATCGCGCGCCAGCAGGTGCAGTCCGGCCAGGCACGCGACGTCGGGGTTGGCGCGATCCCTGAGCTCCTTCGCCGAGAAGACCGGCAGGTAGCCGCGCTTGCTGTCCGGCTCGCTCACCAGGAGCTCCAGCACCTGGTTGAACGGCGACTGCCCGGTGCCGCCGGCCGGGCTGAACAGCGAGTAGCCGTAGGCGGAGCCGCCCAGACGGATGCCGTCGGCGCTGCTGGCCCGCATGGACGGGGCGTAGTAGCCGATCATGTCCAGATCCCGGCGGCCGGCGAGGTACCAGAGCGCCTCGGCGAACTGGAAGACCACATTCGCCTTGCGCTCGGCCAGGTACGGCAGACGCTGGCGGGGATCGGTGAGCCGGAAACTGGTCCCGATCACCTCACGGGCGGCATGGCCGCGCGCGTCAATCAGGTGCTCCGGTCGCTCGGTGGCGAGCCGCAGCAGGGATAGGTAGGCCTCTTCGACGGTGGTGAAGGTCGACGCTGTGAGCACAGCACTCTCCAGATCGAGGGAACGGATGGGGCCGGCGGCCCGCGGTGTGGCCGCGCGCCGCCGGGTGACTGCTAGCCGGCGATGCGTTGGCACCACGTCTCGGGGGCGGCGGCCTCCTCCGCAGTGGGCAGCAGGTCGGGGTCCTTCCAGACCCGGTTGGCCAGGTCGATGCCGTGTGCGCCGACGGCATGGGCGATCAGGCGAGCTCCGGTCTCGTACGCCGCGCTGCTCGGGCCTGCCTTGCGGATGCCGGGGATGGCGGAGGTGAGCCGGCAGCGCCACGACCGGCGGGCCTGCGTAGCGAAGTCGACCTGGGCGCCGAAGAGGTGGGCAGTGACCTGTCGGTCGGTCCAGCGGGCATGCCCTTCGAGGAAGGTGGAGATGCCGCGATGCCCAGCTGTGATCCCGCGCTTGTCTGGAAAGAAGGTGTCCCACACCGTGGCGCTGTGGGCCGCCATCTGCAGATGGTGCGTCAGCTCGTGTGCGATCAGCTGGTAGAGACACGGCTCGGCGGCCAGGAGGCCGATGTGGTGCAGGGCCCGGGCCGCGATGATGGTCTCGCTCTGTCCGTCGGCGGCCACGTGGGTCTCCCCACCCACCATCGGCCAGACCAGGGCCAAGAAGACACGAGCGGCCTTGAGCTGGAGGGAAACGGCAGCGCCCTCTTCGGGCGCCAGTCCGAGGTCGAGCACGTCCTGGGCAAGCAGGCGTTCCTTGTCCCGGAGGGACTCCTTGCGCCAGTTGCTAGGAGTCAGCAGTCGGAAGCGGACCTCCGGAGGCAGGGGAAGAGCGGTCGTCTCCTGCACGAGCGGGGCCACGGTGCGCAGGATCGTGGAGATCCTGTCGCGCAGGTCGAGGTGGCGGTGGGTGTCGTCGAGGACGGTAAAGAGGGTCACTGGGTCCTGTCCGTGATTCATCTGGTCATGGGTGCCGAGGGGCTTCCGGCCCTGTACCGCAGCGCTCCACGCACGGCGCGCAGGGCCGGAAGTGTCCCCTTCATCCCCTGGACCGCCGACAGCCCGGGAAAGGAAGGAGGGTGCCCCTGCCGCCGAGGGGGGAGTTTCACTCGGCGGCAGGGAGTTTCAGCGGGCGCCGCGGAGCCGTTCCGTGTCGGTGACGTGCGTGCGGTGCCACAGGAGCTCGGTGCGCGCCAGGTGGGAGTAGTGCCGTACGACGTCCTTGCCGAGCAGGCGCTCGGCCACGGGGCTGGCGTCGAAGTGCTGCAGCGCCTCGCCGAGATCGCTGTAGAGCGGCATCGCGCTCTGGTCCTGGTACGCGTCCCCGTTGCAGGCCGGCGGCGCGGTCAGCTCTTCCTCGATGCCGTAGCCCATGGAGGCGACGTAGGAGGCGAGTGCGAGATAGACGTTCGCGTCGGCGCCCGCCAGGCGGCACTCCAGGTGGGCGCCGTCACCATGTCCGGTGAGGCGGATGGCGCAACCGCGGTGATCGTGGCCCCAGTTGTAGGAGTGAGGGGCGAACGAGTGCGGCCCGTAGCGCTTCCAGGAGTTGACGTTCGGCGCGTACAACGGGCCCATGTGCGGCAAGACGCCGAGCAGTCCCGCGACGGCTTGATCGGCCACCGTGGACAGCGGCTGCCCCGGATGATGGGCGAAGTGAGCCGTGCCGTCATCTGACCACAGCGACAGGTGCAGGTGCAGGCCGCTGCCGACACCCGTCTCCGGGGCCGCCATGAAGGCGGGGATCATGCCGTGCCGTCCGGCGATGTCACGGACAACGTGCCGGAAGACGGCATAGTCGTCACAGGCGCGCAGCGCGTCGCCGTAGGCAAACGACACCTCGGCCTGCCCCGCCGCCCCCTCCGTTTTGATGGCCTCGTGGACGATGCCGGCATCGCCCAGGGCGTCGCTCACGTGGCGGAAGAAGTCACTGACCGCGGGCGGGTGCTGCAGGCCGTAGTCGAGGTTCTCGCGCCATGCCGGTGTCCGCCCGGACGGCGTATCCGTGTAGAGCAGGAACTCGATCTCCACGCCGACGCGTGCCTGGTATCCCAGTTCACCCAGGCGGTCGAGCTGTGTCTGCAGCATGCTGCGGGGGGCTACGGGGACGGGTACGGCGCCGTCGAAGGGAGTACCGATCACCAGGGCGGTTCCGGGCCGGTGCGGCAGCAGGCGGGCGGTCGCCAGGTCGGGGCGGACGAGGAAGTCGCCGTAGCCCTGATTCCAGCCGGTGAGGTCGAAGCCGTCCAGGGGGGCCATGTCGACGTCGGTTGCCAGGATGTACGAGCACATCTCGGCACCGTCCGCCATCCGGTCGAGGAAGACTCGGGCGTTGAAGATCTTGCCCTGGAGTCGTCCCAGGTGGTCCGGGACAGCCAGCATGATTTCGGTGATGGCCTCCTCCTCCAGGAGGCGTTCCAGCACCTCCCGTGAGACTGGGTCGGCCAGCCAGGGGGTCTCGGTGCGGATCGGCGTTTCTGCGCTCATCAGAATCCGCCTTCGGCGAGCAGGGCCTCACCGGGCTGGGCCGTGTGCGCGGTGGTGAGCCGGTAGTCCCGCTTACCGACGGCGATCCACGTGCCCCAGGCCAGCAGCAGAGCGACCAGCAGTGTCACGCCGGCATAGTTGAAGGAGTCGACGGTGATCGGCTTCGACTGGGGCAGGCAGAAGACGACGGTGATGATCACGACGTAGGTGACGGCGATGATGCCGATCGGCCGACGCCAGCGCCCCAGGCTCCACGTGCCCGGCTGATATGCGTGGCCCTTGCGCAGGGCGAGGAAGACTGGGATCCCGTACGCGGGAATCATCCCAACCGCGTTGATCGCGGTGATCGCGCCATAGGCAACAGGCGACCACAGCGCCGGAAACGCGAGCGCATAGGGGACGGCGACCGCGAACCAGACCGCCCGGACCGGCGTCCTGCGCGCGTTGACCCTCCGCCAACTCTTCGACCCCCACAAGGCCCCGCTGCGGGAGAACGCGTAGACCATCCGCGAGGCCGCGGCGACCTCCGCGTTCCCGCAGAACAGCATCGCGACGATCACGATCAGCAGCAGCGCCTTCGCCCCGCTTGCGCCGAGCACATCGAGGAAGATCTGCGCCGGGGGCACTCCGGTCTCGGTGTTCTGGGTCTTGGCGTAGTCCTGGATGGCGAACAGCAGCCCGGCCAGGAGCACGAACCCGGCTGCCCACGACCAGCCGATGGCGCGGACGATGCCCCTGGGCACGGAGTTCTGGGCGTCGGTGGTCTCCTCGGCGACGTGCGCGGAGGCGTCGTACCCGCAGAACGTGTAGCCCGCCAGGAGGGAGCCGATGAGCACAACATAGAACGGACTGGAGAAGCCAGTGTCGTTGTGGAAGTGCGTGAAGACGAAGCTCACCGACTGGTGCTTGGCCGGCGCCAGGGTGAGCGCGCCGACGATGACGGCGACGCCCCCGAGCTGCCACCACACCGATATCGAGTTCAGCACGTTCACCAGCCGCACCCCGGCCGAGTTGAGCAGTCCGTGCAGGACCAGGATGGCCGCGAAGATCAGCATGGTGCCGCCGGAGGTCGGGGTGACGTCCCATTGCAACTGGGCGAAAGCCCCGATGAACGCCGCGGCGCCGTAGTCGATGCCGGCGATCGCGCCGAGCAGACCGAGGAGGTTGAGCCAGCCCGTCACCCAGCCCCAGGGTGCTCCGCCCAGCTTCTCGGCCATGAAATAGGGGCCCCCGCTGGTGGGGTAGGCGGAGACGACGTCAGCGAGGGACAGACCCACCAGCAGCGTGAAGAAGCCGATCACGACCCAGGTGCCGATCATCACCGCGGGCCCGCCGTGTCCGAGGCCGAAGCCAAACAAAGACATCCCGCCGGCCAGGATGCAGATCACCGAGAAACTGATCGCGAAGTTGCCGAACGCGCCCATCTTGCGGGACAGCTCGGGCTTGATTCCGAGGGCTGCGAGAACATCATCGTCACTGGCCGGTTCAACGGGGCGAGCGTGTTTATGAGTCACCAGAGAGCCACTTTCGACAGAAGAGGGGTGCAAAGAGCGGAGCGGGGAGCCGATCGCCAGGCGGTGCACGGCTGTTCATGGCGGCCGCTCTACCGCTGGACGGACGAGCGGATGCGGAGGAACTCGTGCCTCCAGTCCTTGGAGCGGCCCAGGCTGGCGTTGATGTCCTGCCACGGCTGCGGCACGGCGTAGGGGCCCATCGCCTGGAACACGCGTGCCGCACGGTGGGTCTCGCCGCACGCCACCAGGGCGTGGGCCAGGTAGTTCAGGTCCCACTGGGACAGCCACGCATGCTCGGTGTGGGGAACGCGGACGAACCATCCGTCGTAGGCCTGGACGGCGAAGTGCCGCACCTGTTCCGTCTGGAAGAACCCCAGCGCGCCGGTCTGGCCTTGGCCGTGGCGCTGCCGGTAGACGTCCATGAGCGCGTACAGCGGCAGCACCAGGAGTTCGGGATTGACCACCCGGCCGGCGACCAGCCAGTGCACGTACTGCAGGGCGACAGCGGGGCTTTGGCGGTACATGAAGTACTCGCGCATGCGGTGGTGGCCTTCCCGACTGCCGAGATCACGCCAATTGATTTCGTTCAGGAGCGGCCACGGCCCCAAGAAGTGCATCACCGGGTCATTTAGCCGGTCCCACGGCTGGACCCGCCTGTTCCAGTAGGGGTCAACAGAGCTTGGGTCTAGGACGAGTTGGGCCAGTTGGAGTCTGCCGATCCACGGCTCCGGCGACTTCGGCCAAAGGTATTCCGCTCTCTTCCACTCCTGCTGCGCCATCGCCGCCGCGCGCCCCACCACGTCGGCGACTCCGCCGCCGCGGTGCAGGTCGAGGGCGGCCTCGGTCAGGGCCTTGGCCCAGAGAGTGACCGCGTGCGGGTTGTTCGGGTCCTCGTCCCGCCACATCTTGATGATGCTGCGATCGCGTGCATCGGCCACCAGTTGATGACAGCGCCTCGCCCGCAGTGACCAGTTCTCGGCTGTTCTGGCGAGGAGGTCGTGGGTGGCTGCGTAGCGCCCCATTTTCAGGTCCTCCAGGGCGGCACGCAGATCCGTGTCGGCACCGACAGGACTGACTATCAGGTTCATGTCACCGGGGGGCGCCGTTCGTTCTCCACTGCGGGCGGAGGGGGCGCTGGTCGTTAATGAATCGGGCATTGGGGGCCTCGGAGTCTTTTGGGGGAGCGGGCCTGTCCTGGGGCTAGTCCACGGGCCACGTCTTCGGCAGCACGACCTGGACTGTCTTCCCGATGACCTCATCCGCGTCGTTCCGCTTCACCCGCCATGACAGGCGCCCGCGGTAGTGAGGCACCCACCACAGTCCAGTGGGCTTCCCATCCACGGCTGCTGTGGTCGCCACCTCGTCGAAGCGCGGGAAGTCGGGGTCGGCGTCGTCGACCTCGATGACCAGGTCGTCGGACTCGTCCAAGCAGATGAGCCGTAGCCAGATCCGATTGCCGTAGAAGGCCTTTCCATGCTTTGCAGCGTTGTCCGCGAGCACAGCGGCGACCCGGCAGGCCGCATCGATGTTTCCGGACCAGCGCGCGGCGTTGAGACGGGGACGAGTACGCAGCCGCGTGTTGGGGCCGATGAACTGCTCCGCGCTCATCCAGTCCTCCCACAGGAACTTCGGCTCGCTGTCGATCTCCAAGAACGCAGGAGACGTGGTATTCGACTGGGTCACGGGTACTCCCGGGAAACATCTGTGCTCGCTCGGACACGCTCCGCTAAGAGCTGGTATGAGCGTTGCAACGGCAAGCAGACGGATCTACCCCCAAACCGCCCTCGGCTCTTTGCTGCATTTTGAAGGTCGCCCCCGGATTTCCCTCGGACTCCCCTCGGTCTCACCTCGGACTGATAAGTAACGTCTGTAGAGGGCAACTTGATGAGGGAAGGGCTCTACCGTCGGCACAGTGACATGCCAGACAAACCGATGAGAGGCGGGCGCCGTGTTGTTCTTCCGGTTCGCACTTGAACAACGCGGAATACGCACCCCCGAGGATGTGCGGGAGCTCTACCGCGAGACGGCGAGGAAGCTTGGCGACCGTAGCGGAGAACCAGCGCTCAAGACCGTCGAGGGGTGGTTGTACGAAGGGCGGAAGCCGCAACGAGCCTTCCGCCCGGTCATCACTTCGATGCTCGGTCACACCATCGAGGCCCTGTGGACCGACGTAGCCGCCGGTACGCCGCCGGGCTACATCTCGCCGAACGGCACGTCACTGACTGACTCCCGTGCCGAGGTTGGCGCGGGCCTGATCGAGATGCAAAGGACGGGCGCGATGGCCGTGCAACGCGCGAAAGAATTCATCCTGGGGAAGGACCGTGGGACGGTGGGCGACGACACGCTGGGGCTACTTGACGATGAAGTCAACCGGCTCGTGCTCGCCTACCCCCGCGAACCCCTCCCTTCAATCTGGGACGACTTGCTGACTGCTCAAGACCAGGTCTTCCGGCTTCTGGAGGGCGGTCGGATGAAGCCGTCGCAGCTACGCGACCTCTACTTCAAGGGCGCCGTGCTGTCGTTCCTCGTCGCTAAGGGCTTCAACGACATGCAGGCCCCGCATCAGGCGATGACCATGACCCGCGTCGCCGCTTCCTGCGCACGCGACGCCGAACACCCCGGTCTCATAGCTCTCACCGACGGGCTCAAGTCTCTCATCGCCTACTGGGCAAACAAGCCCGACGACGCGCATCACTACGCCAGCCAGGGGGCAACGATCGCAAGCCCCCTCCGTGGAACCGTGGGACTGTGGCTCCTGGGGCTGCAGGCGCGCGCGGCCGCCGTGCTCGGCGACGACGAGACGGTACGTCGGGTCAATCACCAGGCAACCGAGCAGCGTGACCGCGTCGTGCCTGACGACCTGGATGCTCTCGGCGGCCTCTTCACCTACTCGTCAGCGAAGCAGCTGTACTACGTGGTGGAGTCGGAAGCTCTCCTCGGCCACGGCACTCCAGAGCTCGGCATGCAGGCCGAAGAGGCTGTGCGCGCCTTCGCCGACACCACGTCCCCGGACTGGGCGTTCGGAGACCTGGCCGGCGCGCAGTGCGACCTCGCGATGGTCCGCCTGAACGGCGGAGACGTCGACGGGACCGCTGCAGCTCTGCGACCGGTCCTCGATCTTCCCGTCACACACCGCAATAACGGCATCATCGTGTCCGCGCTCCGCGTGCGGCAGGCCCTGGTGCAGAGCCCGGCCGCAACCGGGAGGATCGCTCGCGACCTGCGCCAGGAAATCGATGTCTTCCCGGCGAGCCGCACGGCTCTGCCCGCCGGGTAGAGTCCGCAGCATGTACCCGGTCCAGCGTTCCGGCCCCCGCCTCGGCCTCCGTGAACTCTCACTTGACGACGCGGAAGCGGTACTCGCCATCTACGGCAGCCCCGAGGCGACAGAGCACCTGTCGTTCGAACCGCGTACGCGCGACCAGGTGGGCCAGATCGTGGCCAAGTCCATTGCCTCGGCCACGACGGAGCCCCGAAGCGAGTACGCCCTTGCCGTAGTCGAGCGTGACACGAACGGCTTGATCGGGTTCGGTCGTATCGCCCTCGACCCACATCAGCAGCACGCGGCCACCTTCGGTTTCGCACTGCGCCCAGATGCCTGGGGGGTCGGCTACGGCCTCGAGACGGTGCGCCTCCTGTTGGGACTTGGATTTGAGGACATTGGCCTACACAGGATCTGGGGCGCCCGATCTCCACTGAACGAAGCTTCGGCGAAAACGATGGCGGCAGCGGGCATGGTGGAGGAAGGCATCATCCGAGGCCACATCAAGAAGGCAGGTCGGTGGCGGGACTCGGTCGTGCATTCGATGCTTGATGAGGAATGGCCGTCGAGTTCACGCCCTGCCCAAGGGTGAGTAGGCCTGGCGGGATACGAGGGGCTGACCGGCCTCTTGGATCCCGCCGCACGAAGAGGCGGAGGACGTAACTACACTGCCCGCCAGCCGCGCAACCGCTCAGCGATTCCGTACGAGTCCAGCCGCAGAGCGCGTACGTCAGCAATCAGCTCTCGCCACGCCTCGAACTTCATGTTCACCTGCTCGCCATGCATCCCCAGGTACGCGATGGCCAGGCCGTAGCCGTACAGCTCGTTGCGGGCCGGGAGCGGGCGCAGCATCACGCACTCTTCCAGGATCACCGCGGCCGCCAGAAGGCCCTGCTATCCCCACCACGGACGTCCACCTCCTATTCGCGCACGAGCCCTACTACCCGGCCGCCGCCCAGGAGATCAACACCACCGTCGTGGCCGCAGCCTCCCTGCTCCACCCCCGCGTACGGCAGCCCGCCGGCGCCCGCATCCACAACCGGCTCACCCGCGGCCGCCGGCCGGGCGAGATCGTGCCGCTGTCCACCCTCACCCACGAACTCGACGCAGGCGAGCGCTGGCCGGAGGCCGGAGACTGGGAGTCAGCCACCGAAGACCCTCGATCAGCCCGGCCCAGTCGGTCTCGGTCATCGGCGGTCCGTCCGGGGTGATCCCGGACGCCTCCGCTGGAGCCAGGTACTTCCTGACCGTCTTGCGGTCCACCCCCAGTGACGCGGCCAGCGCGCTCTTCGAGCGGCCTGCGTACCAGTGGACGTAGATCTCGGTGATGTCGACCACGACGAACGTTCTCCTCGCCATCCGGGCTGCCCATCGGCCTGCCGAACCACGGGACGAGGAACACGGACAGCTCCGCGACGACCAGGTTCCTCGATCCCGGACTCCGCGCCACCCATGGCCAAATAGGAGGAACCGCCACAGAGAGTCACATGACGCTCAAACCGCCCCGCATAGTGAAAATGTCGTGTCTCGGCGATCTCCGGGCAGTCTCAAAGATCTCCGGGCATCGGCCCCTACGTCCCGCTCAAGTCCGGACACTCGGGTACCGGCTTACTCATCCCATGCCTCTCCCGGGTCTGGCGGTGGCGGCTGGTCCGCCGGACGATGACTGGATGGGCAAGCGAGAGACGCCGGAGGAAGCGGTCCGCCGACTCGGGCGGGAGGTTTTCGGGTTCCTGGCGGAGGCGGGATTTACCGGACCTAACGACGTCGATGGTGGCTTCGATTATGCCGGTCACGACCTGCGGATCACCATTTACCACTACTTCTGGAAGAACGAGGCTGAAGTGGTCGCAGATGTCGGCATCCTGGGGGACTCTGGCCCCAAGAGCCACGCAAGCATTGCCCAGCTCTACGCCGAGTGCAGCCTCGGGGCCATCAATCATCTGCCAGGCGGCGCCAGCAGCACCAGGCTGGCTGAACTTCGCGTCCGAGCCTTCGCCTCCGCTCTGAGAGCCTTGCTGCCATACCTCCTCACCCCCAATCGCACCGCGCTCGTCCGCCAGGCATCTGCCCGGCCATGACGCTCGATGCCCGGGTGCCGGGCAACGTTGATGTTCCAGTACGGTTCTGCGGCGGGCTGACGCATCAGATCGTAGAGCCGGTCATGGTCTGCCGAGTGCACAGCGACGGATGCGCCGTCCCCAGGGGAAGCCGTGGTCGCCAGGATGGGGAATTCTGTGAAGCTGATCATGTAGATCGCGGGGAATTACCGAATTAACTGATCGTCGACACACCGTGGCCCACGGAGCGAAGTCGTGCGGGAGACAGCGCCAGGGGATGCCGGTGCGGTCCACGTACAGGATGGGGTTCATGATCTGGCGCAGGTCGTGTTCGGGCGGGCGGCCGATGGCCAGTGCGTGGGCGCGGCGCTGGTCCCGCCAGGAGTCAGGACGGGCTCGATCAGGTTCCAGCGGGCGTCCGACAGGTCGCTGGGACAGGGGCCGTGCAGAGTCATGTTTGCGAAGTAGCCGACTGCGGCCGGCCCCGCCAGCGGTCAAAGGGCGGCGCTCGGGGGTGTGTTGGGAGCAGACAGGAGCAGTCGGAGCGAAACGGCTCCCAGGCGTCCCGGGCGCGTTGACTGCCGCATCAAACACAGCAGCCCCGGCGTTGCAGGACTCAGGAAACGCCACCAACTCGGCCGAGACAGGACCAAACGCTCAGTTAGCAACCCTGCTCACAGCTGAGGCCCCCGGTAGAGGGCCACAGACAGGCGTCTCGTGGCCGCGCGTGGTGGTGATTCCGTCTCCCGCGTGGCGATCACACGGCGGGCAGCAGATCTGGCACGTCGTCCACACCGAGGAGCAGGACGTGGTGGCCGACGGTCTCCGTGACGCCGTCGGTGACCTGCTCGAGGTCCAGGCGCAGCCGGATGCGGCCGGCGCCTTCGCCATTGGCCGCAAGAGCATGTTCCAGTTCGTCGTCGAGGCGGTCCGCCACGGTCTCGGCCGCGGCGTAGTCGGCCAGGTCGCGGGCGAGGAGCTGGCGGGTGGTGGTGTCGCGGAGCTGGTAGCTGGTCATCGGGGCTCGTCCTTCGGTGTGGGGTGAGCCGTGGTCGAGTCGGCGATCCCGCGGGCCGCGTTCACTGCGCGCGACCAGACGTCGGGGCTGCCTCCGTGCTCGCGGGCGAGGGAGGCAGCGAGTCCACGGATGTCGCCGCGCTTGCGCAGGGCGGCCAGGGCGACGGCCGTCCGCCGGTCGGTTTCCGTTCGGGCCGGCGCGGCCGCAGGGCGGTGCTTGAGGGCGGTGCGCACGACGTACTCCCAGGACCTTTGCGGGCCGCCGTACTGCACGCTGAGCTCTGCGGCCAGCCCCGGGTGGTAGCCGTCGCGGTCGATCGCCTCGGCGGCGTACTGCTCGGCCAGCTGCGTGGCGGTGAGCGGCTCACCGCCAGCGCGGGCGCTCAGCTCGGCCGCGAGAGCCTCCTCGAGGGCGGAGGGCCGGCCGACGGCCGCGTCGGCCTGGTGCCCGGGGCGGCGGCCTGCCTTGCCGAGCTTGTCCCCGGTGCGCTTCTTGTCGAAGTCCTGCAGGTCGCCGACACGGAAGGCGGGGATCATGCGGCCGGTCGGGCCCTCGACCGGCTCGGCGAGGGGCTTGGGGAAGTAGCCGGGGTTGTCCTTGAGGTACTTGCGGATGGCCGATGCTCCGTTGAAGCCCAGCCACTTGGCGGCCGTGTTGATGGAGACGACGTCCTCCGGGTCGGCCTCGTACAGCTCGGGGTCGGCCTTGAGGACCTTGCTCGCCTTCTCCTGCTGGAACCAGATGTAGAAGTCGCGGAACTGCTGCTCGTCGTAGAAGTCGCTCCCGTCGATACGCTCCTTCTCCGGGTGGCGGTGCTCCTCCGGCTGCTCGAGCCGGATCTTGTACCAGCGGGCCGCGGTACCGACGCTGGCGCCGGTGAACTCGCGGATCCAGTCGCGGTTGACCACGGCACGGTCGCCGACGACGCGACGCCGCGGGTTCAGGGCCTTTGACATTGCACTCTCCGGTTCGGATCGCGGCCCTATACTGAGGGCCTGCTCCTCTTGGTCCTTCGGCGCTCACGCGCCGGCGGGCGAGTCGAGTTGGTGAAGGTGGTCGGCGGGACGTTCGGTCGGGGTTGCCGCCCTGGGCCGACACCCTCGTGAGAGGGTGCCTTCCGCCGCCCACCGCTTTTGCCGCGTGTTTCGCGTAATCAATATGACGCTCTTGGTGGGTGGCTGTCAATCGTCGGCACCCAAAGCACGTCACGACCGGCTGCCACGATGTGCGGCCCACTTCCGTTCGAAGTGCGGCACCTTCTTGTCCCGGACGTGGAACGGGGCGGTGACCATCAGCTCCTCCACGGTCGGAAGCTCCGGCCCGCGCTGTTGGATCCACGCCCGCACCCTCCCGGAGCGCGCGTCGACCTCGACGGGGGGACGCCGTGCCGCTCCGAGACGCTCTGCAGCCTCCGGCCGAGAGTGGATGCCCGGCCCACGTCGACTCGCTCCACCGAGCGCATCGCCCGCCTGCGCTGGGTCGGCTCCGCCTTCGCGACGGGCTGGATCCGGCGACACGTGGTACAGCGCCCACGGGCAGGCGAGCTTCTCCTTGAAAGCGGCGAGCACGGGCCGGTCGGCGGCCCGGCCGGGGTCGAACTGCTCCAGCAGACTGCGCCGGCCGAACAGCCTCGCCTGCGGGTTGAGGCTGACCGAGGTGTACTCCAGGCGCAGCACCCGTCCGGCGATGTCCGGATGGGCGCGCATCAGGTCCAGGTGCGCATCCATGGCCCCCATCGACACCGGGAAACGGCAGGTTATTGAGAATTGAGACAGGGGGGTGACCTTTCAACTAAGGGTGATCAGGGGAAGGGCGGCGTTCGGCCTGCTACTGCTGTAGCCACGCCTCGACGCGACGCGAACACCGGGCCAAAACCACTTGAGGCGTCCTGCCTGCGCTGACAAGGTGGCGCCTTGTGCCTGCAGCAGATGTGCCAGAGAGCCGAGATCGTGAACCATCTGACGGGGACGAGGCGTTGCAGGTGGCCAGTAGTGACCCCGCATCTGGGCGGCCGCTCCGCTCCGCTGCCTTCCGGTGGTTTCTGGCCGGGCAGTCGATTTCCATGGCCGGCAGTGCTATGTCGCCCGTCGCTCTGGCCTTCGGTGTCCTGGAGGCCACCGACAGTGCGGCCTGGCTGTCTGCGGTCACTACTGCGGCCCTGCTCCCGATGGTCGCGGCGCTACTTCTCGGTGGAGGTGTCGCGGATCGCCACCGGCGCGACACTGTCCTCCGCATCACCAGTCTGGGTGCCGGACTCACCCAGGCCGGTGTTGCCTTCGTCCTCCTGACTCACCAGCACCCGGCGTTCCTGCTGCCGTTGTCTGCCCTCAACGGCGTCTTCCAGGGACTGACCAAGCCCGCTCTGCGCGGCATCGTCGCGAATCTCGCGGCAGGACGCGGAATCCAGCGGGCCAGCTCCCTGCTGGCGTCCGTCAGGAACACCTCGAAGATCCTCGGTCCGACGGCGGCTGGTCTGCTGACCGCTTCCGTGGGCGGCGGCTGGGCAATCGCCGCGGACGCCGTGTCTTTTCTCCTGGCGGCCGTGTGCTTCGCTCGAATGTCCCTCCCGGACCTGCCGCCACGTACCGCGGACGACCCGACGATGCTCGGCGCGCTGCGGGAGGGCTGGGGCTACTTCAGCTCCCAGCCGTGGATCTGGGCGGTGACGGCGGCCTTCGCCGTCAACAACGGCCTCAACATGGGGGTCTGGCAGATCCTTGGCCCGGTGATCGCCAACGACACGATCGGCGCGGAGGGCTGGGGCGTGGTGCTGAGCGCGCGCGGTGTCGGGGCGTTGTTGGCCAGCGTGGTCATGGTGAAGTTGACCGTGCGACGGCCGATGGGGCCGGCGCTGGCCTCGATGTCGCTGGCTGCCGTCCCGCTGATCCTGCTCGGCGCCGGGGCGAACACCTTCTGGTTGGCAGCGGCGTCATTCGTGGCGGGAGTGGTCGCCGAGTTCTTCACCGTCGTATGGGAGACCGTCAACAACACCCACATCCCGGAACGGCTGCTCTCCAGGGTCGGCGCCCACGACGAGTTCTGGTCTTTCGTGCCCGCTCCCATCGGACAGCTGTCCACGCCCTTCCTCGCTGTGGCTTTCGGAGCCGCGACGGTCGCGGTCACTGGCGGAGGGGTCGCCGCGGTGGCGATGTTCTTGCCGTTGCTGTTGCCCTCTCTTCGACGGATCGAGATCAACCGGACCAGTGATTGACCCGCAGGGAACGCCGCCACGGAAGGCGATGCGACCTCGTGGTAGCGGTCACCGGGCCATGGCGCGGTTTCCTGTGTAGGTCGGTGAGAGCTATGAAGGCGGGGTTTGTACCCAGCTGCGTGGCTTTGAGGCAAGTCACCCCCCGGTGCCTGGTGAGAGGGATGTGCATGGAGCGAAGTGCAGGGCGCTGGACTGCTCTGGTGGCTGCGGCGACAGCGCTGACCG
This sequence comes from Streptomyces sp. NPDC005648, assembly GCF_040605395.1. Lineage (NCBI taxonomy): Bacteria > Bacillati > Actinomycetota > Actinomycetes > Kitasatosporales > Streptomycetaceae > Streptomyces > Streptomyces sp. NPDC005648. The sequence continues at coordinate 140,387 of NZ_JBEXCS010000012.1, forward strand.
TGTCCTGCGGCTTGGCGGCGTCGGTCTATGCGGCGGATATCTCCGTGAACGAACTGGCGGGCCGATGGATCAGCAAGGCGGGCACATCCCTGACATTCCACAAGGACCACACCTTCACCAGCGAGCACTTCACTGCATCGGATTGTGGCGACCTCGCAACGCCGGAATCCGGTACCTGGGCGTTCTACGCGTTCACCGGAAGCCACGAACGCGGTACTCCTGATGATGCAGCTATGCGTGGTTCTGTCCTGTCCCTGGCCTCGGTTGCCAGCAGTTGCACGGTGACGGTCTATCTGTTCGGAGATGAAGACAACCCCGTCATGTGCCCAACGGGCGATGCGGATGCAGGCTGCCCCTCCGATGAGTATCTCCGTCGCTCTGGGTAGCCCGTTGAGTAGATGTGCTCGCTTATTGGGGTTGTTCAATTCCACATAAAGCAGAAGCTGCAGGTGAGTTTCGGCAGCACCTCGTGATCCGACGGCGGAGGGCACCAAAGTTCCGCCCGGTCTGCTCGCTTGGTGCGATGATCATCCGCGTGTCTTCGCTGCGCGTCATGGAGTGGGAGGACGAGGAGACTTGGATGTGTACGAAGCCGTGGCCAGTCGCCGGGCCGTGCGGGCGTTCAGCGATGAGCCGGTACCTATAGAGGTGCTCGAACGAGTACTGGCCGCAGCGACGCGGGCTCCGTCGAGCGGGAACCTCCAGCCGTGGCATGTGTATGTCGTGACCGGCGAGCCCTTGGCCGAACTGAAGAGACGCGCGACGGCCAGGGCACTGGCGGGAGACCCGGGTGATGAGCGGGAGTATCCGATGTACCCGGCCGGACTGGCGTCACCGTATCTGGACCGTTTTTCCGCCGCGGCCGCTCAGCGGTACAAAGCGCTGGGAATCGAGCGCGACGACCCCGACAGACCCGTAAAGATCGCCGCCTTGAACTCGGAGGCGTTCGGGGCGCCGGCCGTACTGTTCTGCTACCTCGACCGGACGATGGGGCCCGGACAGTGGGGAGACGCGGGGATGTACTTGCAGACGGTCATGCTGCTACTGAGGGCGGAAGGGTTGCACAGCTGCCCCCAGGTGATGTGGACGATGTATCGCAAGACCGTCAGCCGGATAGTCGGAGCCGATGACAAGCTCGCACTGTTCTGCGGTGTCGCGGTGGGATACGAGAAGGAAGGCGTGCCGCCGCTGCGTACCGGGCGGGCGGACATGACAGAAACAGTCAGCTTCATCGGAGCGTGACCCGCTGGCCAGTGATCGCTGCAGACGGGTCGTCAGTCCGTGTCGCTCCACTCATTGCGGGCTCGGGTTTGGGCTTCGGTGGCATCCATGCCCCTCACCATGTAGAGCGCTTCGATGCTCCCACCGCAAGCACCAGGCGGCGGCGTTGACCAGCCGCCTCGCGGCGGGGCCCGAGCGATGGGCCAGGCCAATGTGCTGGGGGCAGGTCGGCGGGTAGGAACGTCGTGCGGGTGTTGCCCAACTCGTCCGGGTCGAAGACGCCGTCACCCACCACCTTGCGGACCAGGCGGGGGACGGCGCGATCGCGCGGGCTTACACGCAGGGCCACGGCCGAGCCGTCGGCGGAGATCAGTCCCTGGAAGTCCCAGGCCGGCTGTGCCGAGCTCAGGTCGTGCTGGACCTCGCGCAGCGCTCGGGAGACACGGCGGCCGAGCGGGTCTTCCGGGTCCACGCGGCGGGATGTGGGCAGGACGAGGGCGGCGTCCGGGTGCCACTGGTCGGACAGGACCTGCCACGGTACGGGCTGCAGCAGCGAGGCGACCTGGCCGGTGAACTGGTCGGCCTCGGTCAGCTCGCGCAGGACGGCGGCGGTGAGGCAGGCGGTGGACGGAGCATCCCACGGGCCGCCCAGGACCAGGCTGAGGCCGCTGCCCAGGCTGCCCAGGGTGACGCTGAGCCGCCTGCCTTCCAGCCAGGCTTCCGCATGCCCGAACCGGACGAACAGTCCCGGCTCACCGGGCCATTGGAAGGGGGCGCCGGTGGTGAGCAGGCGGGTAACGGCCGCCAGGGGCGGGTGGGCGTCGGGGTGTGGGCGCTGGTGCGGGCGGTGCAGATCCGGGCGGGGCCGGTGGGCGACGGAGCGGCCGGGGCGGCCTCAAGCTGGCCGTGCAGTTGGCGGGTGCGCAGGGTCAGCTGGTAGCCGCCGGGCAGGTCGGCGCGGGTGCGGTCCCGGCCGCGCAGGCGGTGTTCGGCGATGGTGTCGGAGATCGCGTAGGTCGGAGAGGCGGGCTCGAACTCGTGCATGGCGCAGGCCTCCAGCGGCGGCAGTAGGCGCGGGTGTGCGGGGGCGGTCAGCGGGTGATGCGGGCGCGGGCGCGGTCGGCCTGGACGTGGACGGCATCGGCGTGCGCGGCGGCGCGGACCTTGTCGGCCCACTCGGCGGCGCGCTGGGCCAGTTGGGCGAGGTGAACGAAGGCGGCGTCCTGGTGCTGGCGGGCGCGGTCCATCAGCGCCGCGTGCTCGGCGGTCAGCTCCTGGGCGGTGTACGCGGCGATCGCTTCGACCCCGTGGCGGCGGGTGACGCGTCCGAAGGGGCAGGCGCCTTCCTCCTGCTCGATGACGGCGAGGTCGGCGGCGGGCCAGCCGGTGTCCTCGTCGCGCGGGCCGAGCTGGATGTCGAGCACGCACACCGCGTCCGCATCGTGCAGGCCGTCACCGTGGTAGCGGATGTGCGGCCGGGGCACGGGGCCGGTCTGGCGTTCGGTGTGCGCGCGCCACAGTTCGGGGGAGGGGTCCTCCTCGCACCTGTGGAGGCGGTGAAGGTAGGAGAGAAGGGCGGGCAGCTGCCAGGCGGGGGAGCCGAACGGCGCGGCCGGCATGGCGAGACCGGCCCGGGCGATCAGGCCCGTGTGGTTGCTGACGGCAGCCTGGGCAACGAACAGCGAGGCGTCCAGGCGGAGTTCGGAGCGGAGCATGGCGAGGCCTTCCGGGCGGGCAGCGCGCAGAGAGGGAAGGGGGAGGGGGCCCGGGCCGGACCTGACAGGTACGGCCCGGGCAGCAGGTCAGGACGCGTTTTCGGAGTCCTCGGCGCTCATGCCGTCCGGGTCGTCCCGGGTGTCCTCGTCGGCCTGGCCGTCGCTGTCGGCCGCGTCCGGTTCGCCCTCCTGGTAGGGCTCGTCGTCGACGATGGCCTGTTCGACGCTGGAGAGCGGGTAGCCGATCTCGGCGAGGAAGGACAGCCACGTGCGGGCGTCCTCGCGGATCTCCCGCAGCTCGTGGACGGCGGGACGGGCGGCGGGGTCGGTGCGCCACGTGCGGACCTCGCCCATGCGCTTCTCGAACGTCGCGGCCAGCACCGCGAAGTTGAGCAGGGTGAGCTTGGCCGGGGTCGCCGACTTGGCGCGCTCGGCGGGCTGGTCGTAGCCGGTCAGCTCCTTGACCAGGTCCCGGCGGCCCGCGTCGCCCACCCACTGAGCCACCGGCTTGGGGCAGGAAAGGAGCTGCTCGGTGATGAACGCGGCGAGTGGCTTCGGCGTGGTCTTCCGGCCGACCAGGTCCTTCAGCCATGCCTGCCGGGCCTTCTCGGCGGCGCGGTAGGCCTTGTTTCCCGCCTTGACATACTCGCGTGACGGCTCCGACGGCTTGGCCTCTCCCGCCGCCTGCGGCTGCTCCTCGTCCTGGTCGCCGTCCGCCTCGGGGGTGTCCTCCTGGGGCGGGTAGTGGCCGAAGCGCTCCGGGTCGGTGCAGAAGTAGTCCACCTCGCCGGGCTCGCGGGGGTTCTCGGCCCAGGTCGCCACGTGGCCGGGGCAGTCGGCGTGCGCCTGGGCGCTCATGGGCTCGCCGTCCGGGCCGTCCAGCTCGCTGACCGGCTCGGCGGTCTGCGGAAGCGTGTCGCCGTCCTCGGCCAGCCGCACCCCGGCCGCCTGCAGTTGCGGGCGGACCTGCTCACGGGCGCGCTGCTCGGCGCGGTCGTCGCGCTCCCACTGCACCTGGAACTCGAAGCGGCCCTTGGCGTAGGCGTCCAGCAGCCGGTCAACGGCGGCGGAGTCGTCGTCGAACTCGCCTAGCACACCGAGCACTTCGAGGTCGAGGTCGTACGTACCGGCTTCGGCGAGTGCCGATCGGGTCCGCTCGCCGACGGACTTGGCGGTCTGCACCGCCTGGGACACGTCCCTGCGTGAGCGGCCGGTGAGCTCTGCCACCCTGGCCTGCTTCATGCCCGCGCCGACCGCGCCGAACAGGGCGTCGGCCTGCTCCAGCTCGGTCAGGCCCCGGCGGTAGTCGTCGTCGTTCTCGATGAGCTGGTCGATGAAGTCCTCGCCCGCCTCGCGCAGGGAGGGGTCGAGCACGTACGCGGGGACCTCGATCGCGTCCTGCTCCGCCTCGGTCTCCTTGGTGGCCCGGGTGGCGAAGTAGCGCCGGTGGCCCATCTTCAGCTCGTAGGTGTCCTCGCCGAGCGGGAGGACCACGACGGGGACCTTCACGCCGTTGACCGCGACGGACTTGAGGAACTTCTCGTCCAGGTTGAGGTCCTGGCGGACGTTGTGTTCATTGACGCGGATCTGGCCGAGCTGCAGGGTGACCCGCTGCATCGGTGTGGTGGTTGCGGTGTCGCTCACGGATTGCTCCTCGTGCGATCGGTTGGTGTCGAGCAAGTTGCCGCTTGCTCTCAAGAATCAATTATACGCTCTTTTGGGGTTGAGGCAAGACCCTTTTCCCTGGCCGGATGTGGCGCGGTGCTCGCGGATCGCCTCCGCGATGCCCTCGGCAACCGCCTCGATCTCCTCGATGGCGTGCACTTCGCGGAACACGGCAATAGGGCCAGAGGGGTTGAGGCTGGCCCACAGGCACAGCTCGCCGCGCTCGTCGACGTCCAGCGAGTACGTGTCGGCGCGCTCGGCTTCCAGATGGCCGGAGGCCTTCCACGGGCCGGGAGTGGCCGTCCAGCGGTCGCCGAGGATCTCGGCCACGCGGTCCGCGACCGCAGCGGGGGTAGTCATGAGAACCGGTCCTTTCGGGTTGGAAGCCCGGGGGCGGTGCGCCCCCGGGTTGGCCGGGCGCTCAGTCCTCGTCAGGCTCCATGATGGTAATCACGGGCTCGCCTTGGTCGCCTGGGCCGATCGCGCAGACGAGCTGGACCGGTTGGGCCTGCCGGGCGCGGCCGTCGCGCGGTACCCGCCGCAGGTCGACGGTGACCTGCCTGTCGCCCCCACCGCTGCGCCGGATCGCGTGACGGGCCATGGTCAGCACGTCCCACAGGCGGCCCCGTTCGTCCTGCGGCACCTGCCGTTCGCTGTCGTCCTCGTTCCAGGCCACGCAGTCCTCCCATACGGCGCTGGTCAGGGCGACCGGGACACGGAAGCAGGCCTCCCGGACCGAGTCGGCGTCGGCGGCGACCAGGACGCCGTCTGCCAGGGCCCGGGCGCGGGTGTAGGCGTGGATGATCTCGCCTGGGTCGGTCAGGGGGACCGACCGCATGGCGTCGCCGCTGACGGTGCAGTCGTCTCTGACGGCGGCGTCGTGCAGAACCGAGTCGATGCGGGACAGCACGCTGTCGCTGCTCACCCGCCGTTCGCGCGGCGAGCCGGGGCGGTGCCGGGCGGGCTGCTGTTCCTCCGGTGAGCTGTGGCCGTGGTCGGCTGGGGCGGGGCCGGTGAGCGAGGAGGCGGCGTTCTCCTCGGTCACCATTGCCGCGTGCACCGCGAGCACCGTCCCCAGGGCCGCGACCCTCCCGGCGTCTCCGGCGGCCTGCGCCTCGGCCCGCTCCTGCTCGCACTCGTCCCGGATCTGCTCGTGGCTGTAGCCCTGGGCGAGCTTGACGCGGACGGTCTTGCCTACGAGATCGACCGCCAGGTCGGGCAGGGCTCCCAGGCGGTCACCGCCCGGCATGCCGGAGGCTTGCACGCGCCGGACCAGCGTGCGGGCCGCGATGTGATCGCGTACCCGGGTCGGTTCGGGGGGCCGGTGCCCGGGCGTGCGTCCGGGGGTGGCGGCGGGCGTCGCGGGACGCTCGGCGGCAGTGGCCGGCGTGCTGTCGCCCGGGGCGTCGGGTTCCTCGGCGGTCAGGACGTAGAACCGGTTGGAGTGAACGCGGACTGTCCACTTCTGTCCGGGGGTGTCCTCGGTGAGCCGGGCGCGCGGTGTGCTCTCCCACGCTTCGAATGCGTTCGCCGGGGCGACCGGCACCATGTTGCCGCTGTCGGAGTCGTAGGCGCGGCAGGCGCGGGCCGTCGCGCGGATCTCCGCCACGCGGTTGGTCCAGTTCCGGCGGATCGTGGTCATTGCGGGTCCTCCTGTATCGGGTGGTGCCGGATGAGTTGCCGCTCATCCGGTAACGGGGCCGGGCGCCGTGGTCGGCGCCCGGCGGGGTGGTCAGGCCTGGACTGCTGACCCGGTGGGGAGGTCGGCGACCAGGGCGGTCGCGTTGTCGGCGTAGGCCCCTGTGTGGGCGATCGCGGAATCGGCGACGTCCCGCGCGGCCTGTTCCGGGGAACCGGTGAGGTAGTCGGCGAGGTTGCGGCCCGAGTCCTCCAGGGGCTCGTACGCGCCGTCGCTGGCCAGCAGGAGACGGCCACCGCCCAGGGACTGTGTGACGGACTCGATCGCAGGGTGCCCGGACTCGTCCATCCGCTCCTGGTCGCTCTCCGTCGCACCGAGCCAGGAAGTGACCAGGTTGCGGCTGCCCTGGGAGACCCGGCGGCGGTTGTGGTCCTCGGTGAGACGCAGGAGAGCGCCGTCAGATGTGAGGACGTAGGCGCGGCTGTCTCCGCACCAGGCGACGGTGAGCGGCTTGCCGGGAGCGGTGACGGCCACAACGACGCAGGCAGCGGGCATGTAGTCGCGTGCGTAGACGTCCTGGCGCTCGGGCTGGTGGGCGTAGAGGTCGTACACCTCCCGCAATCCCGCCTCGGCGTCGGCATGGCGTGCGGCGGCACGGGCGATCTGGTCGGCGGCCGCGCGGGTCCAGTCGCGCACCTCGTCGCTGGAGCCGATGCCGTCGCACACGACGTAGGCGCGGGTGTCGCCGTGGCTGTGGGAGGCGGTGGCGTCGCACTGGTGTGAGCGGTCGCCGATGAGCTGATACGTGCCGTGGGCCTGCAGACCGGAGGCGTCCTCCTGGGAATCCACGGAGCTGGCGGTCACGTGCTTGGTGTTGATCTGGTCCATGTCCTGTCCTCCTGCTGCGAGTTGGCGTCAGCGAGTTGCCGCTCACTATTAAAATCAATAATACGCTTCTGCGGGGGAGGGTTCAACGCTTCGTCCGCACCAGTCGGCGAACCCGGTGACGGGGCGGGCTCTGGGGTGATGTCGCGCGGGTCGGCTGGGATTGCCTCGCCCGCCAGGGCGGCCCGCATCTGCTCGGCCGACATGCGCCGGCTCACCTCGTTGTAGGGGAGCGTGTACGTGCTGCCCTTGTGCCGGGTCTTCGCCGTTGCCGCGCGGGTGACTACGCGGCATCCGTCGACGGCACCGACGACGCCGCCGTCAAACGCGGCGTGGATGTGCGGCACGGTCACCGTCTTGGGGTTGACCCGGGTCACCTCGTACCAGGACCCCCGCCACCGCACGAAATCACCCTTGATGAAGTCGGCCCGACCCCACACCTTGAAACCGCGCCGCTCCGCCTCCTTGATCGTCTCCGCCCAGTACGACAGTTCTTCGTCGTACTCGGCCAGACGGCGCGTCAGCTCCTCCCGGCGCGCCTCGGACGGCTCGCGTCGCCACACATCAGCCGTACGGCCCTTGTCGTCAACGCCGTCCCGCTCCCGCAGCACGCCGCGCCGCTCCGCCTCCAGTTTCTCGATGCGGCGCAGCGTGCGCCCCGGGTTCTTCCGGTACCGCTCGTAGGCGTCCGCCGCCGCCGCACGGGATGCCCAGTAACCGGCCCGCTCGCTCTCGGCGATGCTCGTGCGCATCGCGTTGTGCATGCGCTCCTGGTCCCGGCGGGCGCGCCCTTCCGAATGGTGGCCCACCAGGATCGGCTGACCCATCCAGAACCGTTCGCCGATCCGATCCGAGGCATCCCGCGCGGACTGCGACGATGCCGCCGCCCGTCCGGCCCGGTCCGTGAACCGGTCCGCCCTCTGCTCGGCCGCATCCACGCGGGCGGCCTCCCGCTCGGCAAACGACATGCCCTCTTCGATCACCACAGCGCACGACAGGCCGAGTGCGCGCACCGCCTCCGCAGCCCGGTTGATCTTCCACCGGTCGGCGCCCTTGTAGCGGCTGCCACGGATGAAGATCCCCGGGGTACGCCGGTAGGCCCAGCCCAGTGGGCGCAACGCTTCCCACACCCCGTCACCCTTGGCGGAGCCTTCAACGGTGGTGCCGTTTTCGTGGGTGTGCCGGATGACGATGTCCGCCGCCTCGGCCTCCTCCTCCGCTTCCACGATGTCCCCGGGCGGGGTGAGCGCGCGCAGTGCCGCCGGAGAGTGCCCCATGACCCGTGCGGCGCACTCGGCGCAACGCGGAGCACAGCCGGGCAGGTCCCACAGCAGCACCCCGGACCCGCCACACGTGTTTGCCGCCGCGCAGTCACCGCGCCCGGCAGGCTTCGCCCAGTCGATCGGCATTACCGCCACAGCCGCCGCGGCGGGGGCCGGGGTGCCGATGCCCGGCACCGTGCCGCCCTCTGCCTCCCACACGTCCGCCCCGGACGGGTCGGACACCACGTCAGCCGCCCGCGCGGACACCTCGTCACGGGGTGCCGGCGGGGGGAGTTCTCTGCCATCACCCCGCGCGAGCGCCCCGCCCTCGCCCTCCCACCCGTCCATGCCGCCCGGGTCGCTCACACCCTCAGGGGCAGGCGCCGAGCTGCTCAGGGCGACCCGTGCGAGCGTGCCCGGCTCCGCCGCATGCTGCACCGTCCCCAACATCGACGGATCCTGGTGCTGGCCCGACCGGCCCACCCGGACCGGTGCCGACCACAACGGCGTGCGCTTGCCCGTCACCTGCCGACCGGTCACCCACACCGCCGAACGGTCCTCACGGAACACCCCGCCGTCCCACACCGCGAGCAACTCGTAGGCGAGCGGCTCACCGTCCTTGACCGCGACACCGGCGACGCGCACCGCCACCGTGCCCCCGTCGGTGCCGCGCTGCATGGCCACCGTCCAACCGTTGGCCATGGCCGTTTCCGCAAACGACACGGCAGCCATGGGCAGCCACACCCCGGGCGCCGTCTCACTCTCCGCCACGACGTCCCCCGCCGTGTCCCACGTGGCGAGCGTCTCGCTATCCAGCGGCGAGCCCTCCGCCAGAACCCTCGGAGCCTTCCACGGTGTGACGTCCAGCCTCTTGACCGAGGCGGACGCCTGGCCCTTCCCGACTCCGGCCGTACGTCCGTGCGTCTTCAACGACGGGAGGTCACGGCCGATCAGCGCGCGGCCTTCATCCCGTGCGGCAACGGCATCGGCCAACAGGTCGACGAATGCCCGATGCTGCTCGTTCGCTTTCCCGTGCCTCACGTCCGGGTTCACGTCGACGTCTGCGGGAAGCTCGAACATCACCGCCGTACCGCCGTCGGCGGACACCCACGCCCCACGGCCGGCCGGAACATCCCCGGACACGGCACGCGCCAGGAACGCACGCGCTGACTTCGACCGGCGCCCCGGTTCCGCCGCCTCCGCCTCCAGGCCGGACAGCTCACGCTCACACCGCCGGACCGCATCCCGCGCGTTCATCCGCCGCACATCCGCCGCCCGCGACGCCTCACGGGCACGCTGCGACCACCCGCCGGACGTCTCGTAATGCACCACCACGCGCTCACCCAGCACACCAGCCGACCGGCGTACTTCCTGGTGAAGGTCGTGCGTATCCCTCCGCCACGCTGCGCACGTCTCTGCGTACTCCTCGGCCACCGTCAGCAACTCACGCGCTACGGCCAGTTCACGGCGCGCACGCTCCGTCAGCCATGCCCGCGACATCCGCACCGTGCCCTCATAGGGGCCACGGAATGCCACCGGGAACACTCCACCCGCGTTGCCGTGGCAGATCACCGGCAGCACCTCAACCGCGCCCCCGTCGGTCTCCCACCCGTCCACCCCGCCGGGGTCCGACACGACGTCGGGCAATACCGCCGGACGTTCCACCACGACCGGCACACCCTCGGCCGGAGCGGCGTCCGCCGCCACCTCGGGCGCCTCCCCCGAGTTCTCTCTCGACGCCTCCGCCTCCGCGCGCTGGCCAGCCGAGGGGGCGCCGGCACCGGCTGGAACCTCGGCCTCCCCTGCCGGTCGCTCCCATCCCGGGCGGGTGATCCGCAGCAGGAACGCCGACGCCTGGGGCCGCACCCGCCCAGCAACCGCGCGCGGTCCGGGCGCACGCTCCGCGCACACCTGGGCCGACGGCACGTCAAGCCCGAACCAGCGCACGACGGCGAGAGCGTCACGCGCTTCCCAACGGGCCGCGTCGACGTCGCCCCGCCCGTACGCAAACTCTGCGCCCTCTGCGCACTCTTCGACCTCACGGACCGCACCCCGGGCGCTGTCGTACTGCTCATCCGTCAGCCCGTCCCAATCGATGCACTGAGCGAACGCACGGACCGTGTCCAGGGCAGCGCGCGCCATGCCGACCGACACGGCCGTTTGCGCGCACTCCTCGGCCCTCTCCGCCGCCCGCTCCGCATGGATGGCGTACACGCGCGCCGTCTCGGCCGTCGCCCGCAGCACCGACGCCGGACGCTCAGCGATCACGTACGCGATAGCGGCCCCCGTGACCTCACCCCACGTACCGCGCACGTCCCCTGTCGGAAGGGTCACGGTGTGTCCGCCGCCCGACTGGAAATGGAAGCGGAACGGGAACCGCTCACCGCACACAGACAGTTCCGAGAGCAGGTCGGAGCGCCGGAACTCCCCCTCGTAACGGTCGCCCAGCGACAGCGCTTGCAGTGCTTCCGGCCACTCCTCCGCCGCCCTACGCGCGCTCTCGACTTCCGCCACGGACGGCGCCCTACGGGCACGCTTCCGTGGGGCCGAAGTCTCCGCCGCGGTCTCGGCCGGAACGGGCGCCGGAGCGTCCGCCCGGTCCGGCGCGGTCGGCTGTGTGCGGGCGGTGGGGGCCTCGGCGGCCACCAGGTCGCCGACGGCGCGCCATGCGATGCCCTCGGCGGTCAGCTGGCCGTTACGGGTGAGGGTCGCGCCGTCCCAGCGGTGCCCCCGGGCGGTGAGTCGCCATACGCAGCGCAGGACGGTTTCGCTGGCCTCCAGGCGGGCGGTGAGCACCAGGGCGCAGTGTCCGGGCTGCGTCTGGACGGTGGGGGTCCATCCGGCCTCCTCGGCTTGGGCGGTGAGGCGGGCCAGGTTGCGGGGGAGTTCGGCGGTCGGGGCGGCGGGTGCCGGCGCTTCGGCAGGGATCAGGGCCGGCTCCTGGGCTCGGGTGCGCGAGCTGCTGGCGGTGCGCGTGGTCGTGGTCATGTCGCGTCACTCCTGGGCGGGTTGGTGCCGGGTGAGTTGCCGCTCACACCGGGAGGCAGGGCAAGGGGGGCAGGGGTGTTCCCGCCGGGGCCGGTCGCCCGACCGGCCCCGGCGGGGTGGTGCTCAGTTGCGTTGGTTCGGGGGCCGGTTGTCCCTCGGCGCGGTGTGGCTGGCGCTCTCGTAGCCCCCCTCCGCCTCAAGGCGGGGCACACGCTCGGCCTGGCGGAACTCAAGGTCCGGAGGCGGGTCCAGCGGTGCGCCGGTTTCGGCGTCGACGGTGTACGCCTGCCGGATCTCGGGCTCACGGAGCGGGCGCAGCCATCCGTGCCGGACGGCCCAGCCGCGCACCGACTCCACCCCGTTGGGGGCGGAGGTGCGCACCACCACGCTGCCGGTCGAGCACGCGACCATGGCGGCCGCGACGGTGACGGTTACGCGCAGGGCTTCCGCCTCATCGAGGACCACGGCGTCACCGATCACGGTGAGTTCCTGGCACTCGGTCAGCTCGCCCTGAGGGGTGCTGGCGACTGCCACCACGCGGTGGTCGCCGTCTTCGAGGAGATCTACAAGGGCGAGAAACGCGTTGGTCGCCTGGTCGAGGAGCGCGTGTGCCTCGGCGATGGCGGCCGTGGTCGTGGCGTCCGGAACGGTGTTGCCGGTGGGCGCGGGGGTCCATCGCATCGCGTCAATGCCGAGATCCTCGCTCGGGTCGACGTTCTGCCCTTCGAGGCTCTGCCGTACGTGGTCTTGGTGCTCGCTCATCGTTCCCCTGCCTTGGGTTGTCGAGTTGGTGGCGGGTGAGTTGCCGCTCATCCACAAAATCAATAATACACTCTAGCGGGGGATGATCGTCAACCCTCAATCCCCCCGGACCTGATGAGTTACGGCGACTCCACCGGCGTCACGCTCGTACGAAAGAACGGGTTGCGACTGAGGCTGAACGTGGCGCGCTTGGTCTCGCCGGTGCTCTTGCGCTTGCAGTAGACCTCGACGTCGGTCAACTCGCCTTCGTCGTACGTCACTTGCAACACGACGCCTTCCCAGACCTCGGGCCACGGGGCGGGCCGGTTCACGGTCCTCGGACGGGCGTGGGCGGCCAGACTCCGGGTGGGGTTGCGCTCGATGCGTACCCGCTGCCCCCGGCTGATCGGTCCTGTGGCGGTCATGCTGTCCTCCCTCTCTGGCGGCTGTGACTCCGGGAGGGTGGGGCGACCGGCGCCCCACCCTGGGCGCGTCACTGCGTCCGGGCTGCCCGCTGCTCCTCGGCGGCCGTCAACAGCTCGCTGACTCCGTGGCGGGCGTGATCGGCCCGGACGCGCGCGGCCACCTCGTCGGCGGACGGCAGACCGAACCCCCCGTCACTGGCGAACACGTCGTACGCCTCGCGCCACCCGCGCACCTGGCACTCGACAGCCGCGCGGGACGCGCACGCGATCGTCAGACCTCCGACGGTGACGGACAATGCGCCGATTCCATCGGGGCTTACAGCCGCGCTGCGGGCCCGGACCTTGGCGCGACGGGGCGCGTCGTCCAGGATCACAAACGAATTGATGGTCAATTCGGGCTCGCGTAATTCTCCCGCGTCGACCTGCTCGGGAAAGATCCTGTCGAGCATTGCGGCGGCCTCGCACCAGCCTTCCCACCAAACGCGCGCGCCGGTAGGGTGCCGGAATTCGATGATTGCCGTGGGGATCTTCAGAAGGGGAATGAGCGTCAGACCGATAGAGGCGTCGGTCTCGTGCTCGCCCGCAATGTGGATCGTGAGTCGGCTTACCGCGTCAACGGTTTCCGCTTCAGTGTTCAAGGGGGCTCCTCGTGTTGGTGATTGAGACTGAGCCAGGTTGCCGCCTGACTTCAAAATCAATAATACACTCTCCGGTCTGGGGAAGCATCCGAAACGCCGAACCCTGCGACATCTCTTGCGGATACTCCTGCGCCTTCTCTTGCGACATCTCTTGCGCGAGCCTCTCCGGGACGGGCGACGTATCCGCAGGTCAACCAAGGGTTACGCGCGTGGTCGGGGGGCTGACATCCCCTCTGCTGCCGCTCTCCCTGCCCGAATGAGAAAGAAGGTGGGGGCGGGCAAGGGCGGCGCGGCGGCCTCGGGGATCGGGGCCGGGGTTTCAGGTTGCGCGTCGGCGGGGGCCTCCGCGCTCGGGCGCTGACGCGCCGAACCGCGCAGTCCTTTGCGGTGGGCGTGAGCTCTGGCCAGACTCGCCCAATAGCCTTGAATGGCGTACCGTTTCACGAACTACAAACGAATAGCAAGGAATTGAGGGACGATCAGGTTCCCGAATTTATCGAAGTCACGGGCGACGGCGGGAAGATCGAATGATGGGAAGTGGAGAGGAATGCAAATTGATGGGTCGTCAATTCGGCGCTAGTATCCGGCAGTCCAGCGCAGCACCGAACCCCCTAGGCGCGCTTTTCGGAATTCGCGGAGCGAATTCCTGGCAGAATTGCGGAGCAATTCAGCAGATCGTCGCGGAGCGACGATCTGCCAACTCCCTTGCCCTTCCGCCCCGACCGCTTCACCGAGGAGGCCGCATGAGTTCGCCGCTCGACCTGG